>QILJ01000047.1 GCA_003233295.1 Ignavibacteria bacterium
TTAATAATCAATAAGGTAATTATGTTTCAGACAAAAAGGACGATTGAATTCAGCATGTGCGATACCGCCGGAATTTTATTTTTTTCGAGAGTATTTGAATTGTTCCACTCTGCTTACGAAGAGTTTATTCAAACCGGTGATCTGGAGATTGACTACTTCAAATTCGAAAAATATGCCGTACCAATATTAAAGATCGAAGCGGATTTCAAAGCGCCGATTAAATTGCATGAAACTTTGGATATTGTTATCAGAGTTACACAGATCAAAGACTCAGCTTTTGAATTGACTACAAACTTAATTGATGAAAACGATACGATCAGAGCAGTTGTTAAGAGTGTTCATATCTTTGTGAACATAAATGATTTTTCGAAGACCGATATCCCCAATGATATTCTGCAAATATTACTTGCTAATCAAGATTGAGATTTCTTTTAAGTAATGTCAGATCAATTTTGCCAAGATCAGTTCTGGGAAGTTTTTCCATGAAGAATATTTTCTTCGGAAGTTTGTATGACGAGAGAGAATCCTTTAAATACTCTTGAATTTCCTGCTCACTTGATTTTTTGCTACCATCTATTACAATTGCAGCAACTGGTATCTGTCCCCATTCTTTATCCGACACAGGAAAAACTATTACTTCACTTACTTTTGGATGAGAGTTCAAAGCCTTTTCAATCTCTTTTGGATCAATATTTTCACCGCCTGAAATAATCAGATCGGTTCTGCGTGAAACAACGAACAAATAACCTTCACCATCAATGTAACCCCAATCGCCGGTTAAGTAATATCCATTGCGAATTTTAGTGTTCCATAATTTAGGATTTTTCAAATAACCTTTCACAATTGATTTTGACTTTACAGCTATCTCCCCGACTTCAAAAGATTCAACTTCCTCGTGTGAATCATTGAAGATTTTTATCTCAATGTTTTTAAAAGCTTTTCCACCCGATGCCGGTTTCTCTCTTAACTTGTCCCCATTAATTCCGCTTACCATTGAGCTTGTTTCCGTTGATCCGTAAACCTTAACAAAAGGCCAGCCCAGATTTAAAGCTGTAATTACCAGAGCATCATCACTTGGACCGCCTCCGACAAAAGCCAAACGTAAGTTTTTATTCGGCTGAATTTTCTTATCAATTAATCTCTTTAACATTGTCGGGACAAGTGATATCACTGTTGGATCATTTTTTTGAAGTGATTCGGCGATCACGTTGGTTTTAAGTGAACTTGGAATTATCAATGTTCCGCCGGATAATATTGATCTAGTAATAATGGAAAATCCGCCAATATGATAAAACGGCAGCGAAGCTAAAAACATGTCTTCTGATGTGAAAGAATATTCTGATGTAATTGCCAAATAGCTTTCAAACAAATTGCTGTTCGTGATCTCCACTCCTTTCGGCTTGCCCGATGAACCGGAGGTAAATAGTATAACCGCCGTATCTTTTCCATTGGTTTCATTCTGATAATCGATTGTTCTATCGGTGTATTCTACGAATAAAGTTTGTGATAGATATTCCGGCAGATAACTTGAGTGCCTTTCGCTTTTTAATAGAATAGAACACTCGGCAAAACCAATTTGTCGGCTAAGTTCATCTTCTGTTAATCTGATGTTCATCAATACAGGTACGGCGTTCAATCGCCATAAGGCATAGACCGAAATCACAAACTCAAATGAGTTTTCACTGATAACTCCAATTCTGGTTTTCGGCTTAACACCGTCACTTAAATATTTTGCAGCAGTGTTATTGATAAGCCTTGTCATTTCCGGATAATCAACAATTCTACTTTTTGTAATGATTGCCGGATTAATTACCTTATCAATATTATTTAAAATATCACTCATGATGATTTGATGAAGTTAAATTTTGGAGGATACCTTTTCTCATCAAAATTAATTTTCCTATTCACTATCGGATAAGCATCTTCTGCAACATCATTGCTAAAGTAGGGAGCAGTAACTGCTAAGCCGTGCGCTAAATCATTTTTAACAAGTGACGAAAGAAATACCAAAGCAGATCTACCGATTGAAGATTCAAATGCAGATGAAATAATAACGTTGCGATTTGTTCCTTCGATCAAATTTATCAAGTCAATTGTTTCTATAATACTACCCATGATACTCGGCTTCAGTACAAAGTACTGAATATTCGATTCTGCCAAAAATCGTTTTACATCATCCGTGCTTCTGATTGATTCATCAGCAGCAATTGGAATTTTGCTGATCTTTGAAAGTTCAATCAGTTCATCACTGCTCTTTACCGGCTGCTCAAGATATTCAACATTGGTATTCTCTAAGTGTTCAACTGCATACAGAGCTTTATCAATATCCCATTTACCGTTTGCATCCAAACGATATTTAATGTCACTGCTGAAGTTTTGGAATATTGATTTTATAAGGTCTATATCATCTTCAATGTTCTTACGCCCAATTTTTACTTTTATCGTTTTGAAACCGGCTGCTATGATTTTTTTCGCTTTGTTCATTGCTTCGCTTTTTGGCATCATCCCGATAATTCCATTCACCAAAATAGTTGAGTTGATTCTCCAATCCGTGTTAAATCCATTTCTCAGAATAAAGATAGAATGAAGCGCTTGTGAAAACCCGAACTCAACAGAAGGATATTTTTCCAACGATTGAAAAACATCACTATCCAATTCAGAATCAATCAATCTTTCTTTTAATTCACTTATAATTGGAATTACACTTTCAAAAGTTTCCTCACTTGAACCTGGAAGAGGAGATACCTCGCCATAACCAATATTGCCGGTCTCATCTGTGATTTTTATTATAAATCCTTGCCGCTTGGAAATTTCAACATTCGAATTTTTAAAAGGCTTTTTCAATTCAATCGAAAACGGAACACTTTTAAATTTCCGTACTATCATAACAGAAACCCTATTGAAAATAGAATTGAAAATATTACGGAAAGTTTAGCTGTTAACTCCAGGGTTTTATTAAGCGCTTCGTCAATAAGCATCTTGAATAATTTAATTCCCAATGGCAAAGTGATCAGCGGTAATAGGATCACCCAACTGAGCTCGTAATGGATAAAAACAAAAACCGGAACTGCATAGGCAATAAGTAATTGTATCAGATATTGAATACGCGAGAATTGTTTTCCAAATTTTACTGCAAGAGTATTCTTGTTGTTTTTTCTATCTTCCTCAATATCTCTGTAATTATTTACAACAAGAATATTTGTGATAAGTGTTCCTGCCGGAATAGACGCAACAAATATCAGCTCTGTTAACTGCAGCGCTTGTACATAATATGTGCCGACAACAGCGACAACTCCAAAAAAGATAAAAACAAAAACATCGCCTAATCCATTGTAGGCAAGCGGATAAGGACCAGCTGTATATGCATAACCGGAAGCAATTGAAAAGATGCCCACCAATAAAATCGGCCATCCGGCAATGTAAACAAGATATAAACCTAAAAAGAATGTTACACTAAATGTAAGATAGATGATTCGCTTCATCTCGTTAACGGAAATCATTCCTGTTGCAAGCGCTCTTTCCGGACCAACACGTTCTTCACTGTCAGAACCCTTAAGATGATCGTAGAGATCGTTTACAAAATTTGTCCCGATTTGT
>QILJ01000551.1 GCA_003233295.1 Ignavibacteria bacterium
AGAAGAATGAGCATCCAGTCAACCTTTAGTAAAATATCTTTGAAGAAAAACAGATAAATAAAAAATATAACAACCAGTGCCAAAAATGAAAAGCTAAATTCAACAGAGATCACACACAGAAGCAAAAGCGGTATTGATAGAAAAAACAATCTTTTGTTTAAGACGGCGCCTCTATCAAATTCTTTTATTGATAATTTTTTTGAGGGAAATGTAATCAGACTAAAGAGAATAAGAAGAATAAATAATAATAAAAAAAGCGGCAGCATTTTAACAACAAAACTCACAAAGGATATATCCCATTGATGCCATAAAAATAAATTCTGCGGACTTCCAATCGGAGTAAGTGATGCGCCGACATTGACGGAAATAGCTTCGAATATTATCAATTTCTGCAAATTGTTTTGTAGGTATGCCTGGAAAGTTAGGGTAAGCGGTACAACTATAAATAAAGCGATATCATTTGTAAAAAACATTGAGAGTATCGAAGATAATATGATGAATGTTAGCGCTAACTTTTTTTCGTTGTTAATTTTATAAATTAATCTCTCAGTTGTCTTTACAAAAAACGAGCTTTCTTTTATTGCGGTTGTTGTGATCAATAATGATATTAAAACCGTTATTGTTTTCCAGTCGATAAAATCAAAATAATTTTTTATTTGAGAAGGATATATGAATGCCAAGAACATCAGAAGAATGAGAAACGGAACAAAGATATAATTGTTTTTATTCAATACTGACTTTACCATTAGCACCTTAGCAGTAATTTCGCTATTGCTAACTTACATAATATATTTATTTTTTTGCAGTTAAGATATTTTGATCAGTACTTTAATTTTAATTGCAATTCTTTTAGAATTTATTTAAAACTATGAAAGCATTTTAATATATTGATAATGGAAAAATCAAACAATTAAATTGGAGCTATCATGGAAGCTTTTACAGGATTATCAATTGTAATTATAATTGCAGTTGTTCTATTCTTAATACTCTTTACCTATTTTGTACCGATAGGGTTATATATAACCGCATACTTTTCTGGAGTAAAACTTAAAATATTCAAAGACCTGGTGGGAATGAGACTACGTAAGGTATCTCCTTATGTTATCGTGCGAAGTCAGATATCAGGAGCTAAAGCAGGTATCGAACTTAGCACTTCACTACTTGAAGCGCATTACTTAGCCGGCGGAAACGTAGTAAACGTCGTCAATGCTTTGATATCTGCAAGCAAAGCTGATCTTGAGCTTTCTTTTGAGAAAGCTGCCGCTATTGATCTTGCAGGAAGAAATGTTCTTGAAGCAGTGCAGATGTCGGTACTTCCCAAAGTTATTGAAACACCTTTAGTTTCAGCAGTTGCAAAAGATGGTATTCAGCTTAAAGCAATTGCAAGGATTACCGTCAGAGCAAACCTAGAGAGATTAGTCGGCGGTGCAAATGAAGCCACTATTCTTGCCCGTGTCGGCGAAGGGATTGTTTCCACTATCGGTTCAAGCAATTCCCATAAAGATGTGCTGGAAAATCCTGATTCTATTTCTAAAGTTGTGCTTGCAAAAGGTCTTGATTCCGGTACTGCATTTGAAATTCTCTCTATTGATATAGCTGATGTTGATGTAGGAACAAACATCGGAGCGATACTTCAGACAGACCAAGCAGAAGCTGACTTAAAAGTTGCGCGAGCAAAAGCAGAAGAAAGAAGAGCTGCAGCTGTAGCTCTTGAACAGGAAATGATAGCCGAAGTTGCCAGAATGAAGGCTAAAGTTGTTGAAGCCGAAGCTGAGATTCCACTTGCAATGGCTGATGCATTCAGAAATGGAAATCTTGGTGTAATGGATTACTACAAAATAAAAAATATTCAATCCGATACTGATATGAGATCCTCAATAGCAAAACCTGACAAAGATAAAGAGACCGGCGATGGAAAATCTAGTTGATTATCTAATAGTTCTATTTTTCGTAATTAGTCTTTTGTCATCTTTCTTTAAGAAGAAGAAAAAGAAAACTGTTCCTGCTGATAGAGTTAAACAGCATCCGGCTGCGAAATTGCAGAGAGAAAATGTTCGGAAAGATAATATAGTCGAAAATAAAAAACAAACTCGAAAGAAATCTCCATTCGAGGATATGCTCAAAACGATGCTTGAAGTGCCAGATCCGGTTGTTGAGGAGAAGAAATCGGAAGTTGATTCTTATTACGAAGAAGCTTTGAAGAACTCAGCAATGATGGAAGAAGGAACTTACAAAGAGGAAATTAATTCTATTGTAGAAGATATTTCCCTAAGAACAAGTATAGAATATCAGGAAAATCAAAATACGTACCTTAGTACAATAAAAGAACATCATAAAAAACATAGTAATAAAAAAGCGATGAAGATCAGAAAAGACTTACTTAATAATCAGTCTATTAAAGAGTATCTAATAATGAGTGAAGTATTAGGTAAGCCTATGGCATTACGGGAATAATGGCAAAGAAATATACACTTAAAAGAATAAACAAAACGGGCATTCAAAAACCGACAATTGATGAAGCCCGTTTTTCTATTAATTACCAGCACGAATTGAATCATGCTCAATTTGAGGCTGCCTCTGCTGTTGAAGGTAATTACTTAGTAATTGCCGGTGCAGGAACAGGAAAAACGCGAACGTTGGTCTATCGTGTTGCCAGATTGATAGAACTAGGATACGATCCGAAGTCTATTCTTCTTCTTACATTTACAAGAAAAGCTGCCAGAGAGATGATGAGTCGTGCAGCTCAGCTTCTAGATAACAGATGCTCAAGAATAAACGGAGGAACTTTTCATTCTTTTGCAAATTTAACATTGCGTAGATATGCTAAGTCAATCAATCTCGATTCCTCTTTTACTATACTTGATCAAGGTGACAGCGAAGATGTGATAAATCTTATCCGCGGTCAGTTGGACTTGGCTAAGCTGAAAAAGAGATTCCCGAATAAAAAAACGATCCTTAGGATTCTAGGATTCTGAGTCTCAGTGTTAATACATCAAGGACGGTGGAGGATATTCTAGATAGCGAGTATCCGCACTTCGCTCAATATTCTGATAAGATAAAAGAAATAAAGGATCTCTACGAAAAATATAAGCGAAACAATAGTCTTTTGGATTATGATGATCTGCTTATCTATCTCCTTGAATTCCTTACCCATAAAAGCGGCGCTGCAAAGCTATTATTATCTAACATAAAGTTTATTATGGTTGATGAATATCAAGATACGAACAAACTCCAAGCAGATATTGTGAAAGCTCTCTCAACTTTTAATAATAATGTAATGGTTGTCGGCGATGACTCACAATCGATCTATTCCTTCAGAGGTGCGAGCTTTAAAAATATAATCAACTTCCCTTCTCTCTTTCCCGGATCAAAATTAATTATGCTGGAAGAGAACTATCGCAGCACACAGGAGATATTGAGTTTTGCAA
>QILJ01000046.1 GCA_003233295.1 Ignavibacteria bacterium
AAATTCGCCGCTATTTCAACCGCAGGTTCTGTTACCGGAGCGCTGTTGGGTTACTCAATAGGTTATTTCGCTTGGTGGGGTGTTCAGGGAGAGTTCTCTCCATTTGCGATTTTCTTTTTTAATAACATCCCGGGATTAACGGAAAAAATATTTTTCGATGTCCAGAGCCTTTATGATAAGTGGAACTTCTGGATAATCTTTACGGCTGGTTTTACCCCGATACCTTATAAAGTATTTACAATTACTGCAGGCGCTTTTAACATAAATCTTGTTTTGTTTATCATTGCTTCAATTATAAGCAGAGCGGGAAGATTCTTTCTGGTCGCATTTTTGATTTGGAAATTCGGCGATCCTATAACAAAATTTATTGACAAATATTTTAACTGGCTTGCAATTGCTTTTACAGTTCTGCTTATAGGCGGATTTGTGGCAATTAAGTATATGTTTTGAAATTAGAAAGATGTGCTAGTTAAAGGATAAATTATTGAATGAATCTCCCCGCTACAAGCGACGGAGGATTAATCCGTTGTCCTCCTTTAATGGATTAAAATTATACTAATTCTTCTTGTTAATATCACTACTTTTTAAAAGTTGGCTGCAATGACGAATTGTTAAAATTGAAATTTGCTTTGATTCAACTCTATAAATTATCCGATAATTTCCTTCAATAATTTCTCTTATATCAGTTCTTTCAATTTCTGGAACTCTTCTACCGGCTTCGGGAAAACCACTCAGGTTATTAACCGTCTTCTGAATATCTTTTATCCATTTTAATGAAGCACTTTTGTTTATCAAGTGCAATATAGTCAGCAAACTCTTCAAGTTTTTCAACTGCCAATTCTGTCCAAATAGTTTTCATTATTTATATTTTGATGACAATCTTTTTTGAACTTGTACGTTAGTTAAATATTTGCCATCTACAATTTGCTGTTCAGCAACTTGAACTTCTTGTAATACTTCAAGCTTTTCTATTAATGCTTGATATTCGGCAACATCAACTAATACAGCTGAACTTTTGCCGTGCTGGGTTATAATAAGCGGTCTTTTGGATTCTTTTACTTGCTTTACAAAACCAGCTGCATTTGCTCGGAATTCACTTAACGGTTTAATGTCGTTTTCAAAATTTATCTTTTGCATATTTTTCTCATAGTTATTTGTATCATATATTGTACTAAATAACATACAAAATATGCAAAGGAATTTCAATTTTAAATGATAACCAATTTAGAGAGTTGAATATATTTTAATTATTTCTGAACCGGTCGCAATTTGCGACCAGTTCAGAAGTTTCAAAAAACGACTTAATGCTACTACAATTATCTGCCACCACTAAAAACAGCAGCAGAATTAATTTCATTCTTTACAAGTTTTTCTCTACAAGTTTCTTCCCTTTCTCAACTATATTCTCAACAGTAAATCCATATTTTTCGAATAGGGTTTGGTAAGGCGCAGAGGCTCCGTAAGTTTCAAGACTGACAAAATCACCATCAAGACCTACATATTTTTCCCATCCCATTTTGATGGCGGCTTCAATCGAGATACGGGATTTTACTTCTTTCGGTAGAACAGAATCTTTATACTCATCATTCTGCATATCGAATATTTCCCAGCTTACGAAATTCACAACTCTTGTTTTAATGCCAAGTGAGTCCAATTCCTCGGCAGCGCTAATGGCTATCTCAACTTCTGAGCCGCTGGCTAAAAGGATAAGATCAGGTATGCCGTCAGAATCTTTAATAACATAAGCGCCGAACTTTACATTCTCAGCGGATGCATATTTATTTCTATCGAGAATTGTGAGGTTCTGTCTTGTTAATGCTATACCAACCGGACCGCCTTTATGTTCGAGAGCTAGTTTCCAAGCTTCAGATGTTTCATTAGCATCGGCTGGACGGATATAAACAAACCCCGGAATAGAACGAAGCGCTGCAGCCTGCTCGACCGGCTGATGTGTTGGACCGTCTTCGCCAAGGCCAATACTGTCATGAGTAAACACATAGATCGGGCTGATCTTTGAGATCGCAGCAATTCTGAGCGCCGGTCGTAAGTAATCCGAGAATACCATGAATGTTCCGCCGTAAGGTATCACACCGTTATATATTGCCATACCATTCATAATACCAGCCATAGCATGCTCCCTAATTCCATAACGGATATATCCGCCTTCGGGAGTTTCAGGTGTAAAGTCTTTCCCGCCTTTAATATCGGTATTGTTCGACGGAGTGAGATCTGCCGAACCGCCGAAAAGTGTCGGTAATTCCGGTGCAATTGCATTAAGAACAGCATATGAGGATTTTCGGGTTGCCATTTTTTCTCCGTAGTTCTCGAACTTAGGCAATGCTTCTTTCCAGCTATCGCCGAAATCCCCGCTCATTACTTTCTTGAAAAGTTCTGCATCCTCAGGATACTTGGCTGAATATTCCTCAAACATTTTATTCCATTCTTCCTCAAACTGTTTACCGGAATCGGCAAGTTCGGAGAAATGATCATATACTTCGCCCGGCACATAGAAAAACTTATCTTCCTGGAAACCTAAATTCTTTTTGGTCAAAGCAACTTCTTCGTCACCAAGCGGAGCGCCGTGAATTCCCGATGTGCCTTTTTTATTTGGACTTCCGTAACCAATGATTGTTTTGGTAATAATTATCGAAGGCTTATCTGTTACTGCTTTCGCATTGCTTACAGCTTCTTCAAGTTTTGCAAGATCATTTCCATCATCAACTATCTGCACATGCCAATGGTATGCTTCAAATCTTTTTGCCGCATCGTCAGAGTTAGAAAGTGAAATGCTGCCGTCAATCGTTATCTTATTATCATCATAAAATACAATAACATTACCAAGTTTGTTATGTCCGGCAAATGAAGCGGCTTCGTGTGATATACCCTCCATAAGGTCGCCGTCGCCTGCTTCAGCATAGATGTAATGATCGAGCAGTTTATAATCTTCTTTATTGAACAAACGCAGCCAAATGTTTTTGAGCCACAGCCATCCCGATTGCATTAGTAAATCCTTGTCCCAATGGTCCGGTAGTTGTTTCAACTCCGGCAGTTAAACCATATTCGGGATGTCCGGGTGTGATACTGTTCCACTGCCTGAAGCTCTTAATATCATCCATCGATATATCATATCCCGATAAATGAAGAATACTGTAAAGAAGCATACTTCCATGACCGCCGGAAAGAATAAATCTATCACGATTTAACCATTTCGGATTTTTAGGATTATGCTTCATGATCTTTTTGTAAAGCAGATATGCAATCGGCGCTACTCCCATCGGCATTCCCGGGTGTCCCGAATTCGCTTTCTGTATAGCGTCAACAGCTAAAAGTCTAATTGTATTAATCGATAACTGTTCAATAGTTTGTTCTTTCATTTAAGTCCTCAAGGTTAATTATTAGTTTTCTATAATTTAATTTTTATTTATAAATTTTTATTATTTTTTTAGTCCTTTAAA
>QILJ01000039.1 GCA_003233295.1 Ignavibacteria bacterium
AGCAGAAACCAATTTCATGGTGAATGGAATTACATTTTACATCCTCAACCGATACTGGATTTGTAGATGTTATTTTGTTACAGACCCTAAGTATTAAAAACCATGATAATTGGTTTTACCAAAGTCACTAAAAGTACTATATTATACGAGTTCTGAACTTAAACTTGCAGGCAGCACTTTTACCCGATTTCAATTTATATTTAAGTGGAATATATGTATATACGCATAAGTGTTTTTTAATAATTATTTCTTTCGGTACTCTCTCACACGGGTAATAATTTTAAACCAATAACAATAACAAAAGTACTTAAGATCCCGTTAATAAATTCAACAGCCAGTAGCTTCCCGGGATAAGTCGATTGGATCCACATATTCCAAAAACGCGGATACACCCGAATAGCTGCGAAAACAGCAGCCAAGATCACCGCCGAAATCCATCCGGCAGGCTCATTAAACAGAATTCTGAGATATAAATAAGAAGACGTAAGGATATATATTTCGATCTGAGTACCTAAAAACATTTTAAGCAAATATTCTTTTTGATTTTTCCATACTTTCACACCCGGTTTTCCGGACGCCTCCTTATACATTTTCGCTACGATAGGATTTTGATATAAGATACCTACGATCACAAAATGAATTATTCCGATCACTGCTCCCCATAACAAAATACTTAAAATCATCATTCTCCTCCTTATATTGATTTATAGAATTCATACCATACCCTTACTGTAAATGAAATATATCTTTAAACTTATTGTTCTGAATTATCTTTCGGAACCAATTAACAAAATCCGGTGATTTATAAAAAGGATGTTCCCTATACAATTTATTGTATTGTAAATAATAAGATTCATTGAAATACCGGCTTTTTTCGGAAATAATATCCTTTACTTTTTGTAATTTTCCCTGATAATAAACGATGTTATTAGGATCGACCCATCCCGTATCGATAAAACCTTTTGCTTTATTAGCGCAACGGCAGGGATTGTTGCGATTCAGCAATCCGCATTTTCGGTTCATAAAATTATAAAGCCTTTTTCGTGCCCGTGAAAGCCTCTTACGAAAATTTTCCCTTGTTATCTCCAATATTTCGCTTCCTAACTTATCATGAAGAGTAAAAATCTCTCCCAGAATAAAAACAATTCTTTGCTTACGGGTCAAACATAAAAGCATCGCTGTCATACACCCTATTTTTGATTCCTCGATCAAGAGTTCCTTATCCGGTGTATCATCCAAATTATTATCGGGTATATTTTCTATTGCCAACGCGAAATCATCAAAATGAGTAACCGTGATTTCCGCTCTTCCATTTTTCATATTGATAACATGATTAACAACAATACGATAGAGCCATGTCCTGAAGGCAGCCTTATTCCGATCATAGCCCGATAACCTTGAAATCACCTTGATCAATATTTCTTGAGTAATATCCTCTGCATCCGATCGATTCAATACCATTCTAAAAGCAATGTTATAGATCCATCCCTGATGTCGTAATATTAATTTTTCCAGAGATTCTTGATCACCTGTTAAAGCTTTTCGAACCAACTCGTTATCTTTGTTTTTTTCATCCATCTTTTCTTGAAAAGGATCCATATAAAAAACACTCCGATTTTATTGATTGTACCTCTTATCTACTCTCTTATACAAAAAAGACAAGAACATGTGACAAAAAAGGCCTTTTTATTTTCAATAAAATTATTTTAGCACTTCATAAAACTAATCGAGCAATATTTCAAAGTAGTTTATAATACGGTAGTTGTTTTTCCCAATCAATACTCTCTCGGGATGTCCAATTGTAACCTTATATTTTAGACATTTTCCTTGATGATCCTAATTGGGCCGATTGGTCAGAATCTGTATTGGCAAATTATAGCGTCCACACAACGTTATATATTAACCCGGTAGTCTACACTGAAGTTTCCGTGGGTTTTGAGAGGAGCTGTGAATGTTAAACTGAATTCCCATACCCCTGGAAAGTAAAAATCCCAGGGAGAGGGAAAAATAAAATACTTGTCTGTTCAAGGATTATTCTGTTGAATTTTGTAAAATAATTTCAACAAGGAAAGGTTAATGATAAAGAAGACTATGTATCAGAAGATTTGTGCATTAAAAAGGAAAGGAGCAGGAAAAACCGAGATCGCTTCACGGCTTAACTTGGATATCAAGACTGTCAATAAGTACTACGCTATGGCAGAAAAGGCATTCAGGGAGTATAAAACAACTGTCTGTTTTTACCTTTTATCCGAATTTGCTTGTGCAAGCAAAATAGCTGAATAACATTGTCGGAGCTTTCTGATGGTTAGATGTTATGGGAACAACAACGATTGGGAATTTGCTAATATCCTACCATAGAAGCGGATAGCTCGCAGGGCATTGTTTAGACTTCCTCATTATCAGATTCTGTTTTGAGCGAAAATGATGTTACACGCCAGCCAACTATAAAGATAATCTTAAATTAAAACTCAAAAATATAAGAGTAATTCATTGAAAATCATTAGACAACAAAGCTGGTAGAATGATTATTTCTTTTTCTTCCTTTTCCGTCTGTTAAGTTTATTATATTCGGCTCTATCTTTTGTAAACTTCTCTTTAAACACTATATTTTTCTTTGCTCTGTTCCATTCTTCAACAAAATCAATATCATACGTTACTGGTAATTGAAAACTGAATTTTGTTTTTTTACCTGGCTGAGTAATAGAAAAATCACCATTTGTTATGGTATCCATCCCTATCAATACATCAAAATTATCTACAATGTTTTGTATTTCTGTAACCGTTTCTGCCTTGTGTCGATCTTTCCCGGCTTTTAGGAATTTACACCATTTTTATTTGTTTAAAAAACTCAACGTTAGGATAACTTTTGTATTTTTCTAAATATTATAGATATTTTCGATGAATCCCGCACAGCATATTATCACAATAGATAATTTGATATACCTTTATTATGG
>QILJ01000257.1 GCA_003233295.1 Ignavibacteria bacterium
TAAATCCGCCGATAGCAGAAGCAGCAGCAACAGCAGAGCCGGAGATCGCTCCAAAGAACATTGCGGCAAGAATATTTACAAAAGCTAATCCACCGGGAAGTCTGCCGACAAAGACTTTAGCAAAATCAATGAGCCGCTTCGCAATACCTCCACGGTTCATAAACTGCCCGGCAAGTATGAAAAATGGAATAGCTAGCAGTGCAAAACTGTCCAAGCCGGTAGCCATCCTTTGTGCGACTGTAGTGAATGTAGCCAAGGAGTCAATGCTCAAAAGCATTGTTAATACTGCCGAGATACCAATACTATATGAGATTGGAACTCCGATTGCTAAAAGTAGAACGAAACTAATTACCAATACTAAAACGTCTGCTAATTCCATATAATTACACCATTCGAGTTTTTATCAATTCAATTATTTTCTTTATACTGCTGTATAATATTCACAGCAGAGTAAAACATTATTAGAAGACCGCTCAAAGGAAGTACGATGTACACGTATCCTAATTGTATCTGCAAAGCTGCAGAGATCTGCTTAAGGTATAGCGTTAGGGATACCAAGTTAAAACCGCCGATGACTAACACAAAAAGTGCAAAAAGAAGAATTGAGATATTGATCAGATATTCCAATATGCCTTTTACTTTCGGTTTGGTCTTATTCAGAAAGTAATCAATTGCCAGATGCATTTTTTGTCTGCACCTAATAACCCGAGCCAGATAAGTAAATATCTTGATAATTCGTCAGTGAACGAACTGGGATCATTCATAATAAACCTGGTGAAAACTTGCCATAGCACATTCAGCACCATAAGCGCCATAAGAAATACAAGCAAATTTTGTATTACTTTATCAACTTTATTTTTTAGTGTTATCATTGCTTTCAAACCTTTTTATTTCTTGTAAAAGATTATATATCTTCGGTTTACTTTTATATTCCTCGTACATAGATTGGATTTTTTCCTCGAACAGTTTCTTATCCGGATGTATTATCTTTACTCCGGCTTTCTGCACTTCTTCCAATGCATGTTCAGATGCTATCTTCCATATTTTTCTCTCATAGACCGTTGATTCGTCAACAGCTTCCTGCAGCCATTTTTGTTCATCTGGAGTAAGGGAATTCCAAATTTTAGTACTTATTAGAAGTACGTCAGGCACAGTGGTATGTTCATCTAAAGAGTAATACTTACAAACCTCATAGTGCTTTGATAAGTAAAAACTCGGCGGGTTATTTTCTGCTCCGTCAACAACTCCCTGCTGTAAGGCAGTGTACAATTCACCCCAAGCAATTGGAGTAGCCGAGCCACCTAAGGCATTAACAAGTTTAACGGAAGTCTGGCTCTCCTGAGTTCTGATCTTCAATCCCTCCAGATCTTTGGGAGTGTAGATCGGTTTATTGATTGTATAGAAACTTCTGCTACCGGCATCGTAGTAGCATAATCCTCGAAGCAGAAATTTTTGACTACTGAGAAGGATCCTTTTTCCTATTTCACTATCAAGCACATCATAAGCATGCTGTTCGTCCGTAAAAACATAGGGTAAACTAAATACAGTATAAAGCGGTGAAAAATTTTCCATTACACTAGCTGAGATCTTTGTCATTCCAAGACTACCGATCTGCAGAAGTTCAACGCACTGGCGCTCGGTTCCTAACTGCTGGCTGGGATAAATATCTATCCGCATTTTTCCATTCGATTTTTCTTTTAATTTCTCAGCCATGAATACCATCGCTTTGTGAACCGGGTGTGACGGATCAAGTCCATGCGCAAGTTTGATAACAGTTACATCAGATTTGACAGCACAACTGAAAAGAAAAGTCAGCGCTAATAATATCAGTGTATTTCTGATCCGAGATATTTTCATATTAAATGTTCTCTTGTTTTTGATTTATTGTTAAAGATTGTATGCTTTTTTTACTAATCCGTTTGCTAATTGATAACTTAAATTATGTGCTTCTTCAATATCGATAATATGTCTTGCAGCCAATCCGGCAAGGAAGTTTGAATCAACTCTTCTCGAGAGATCGTGACGCGCCGGGATTGATAAAAATGCACGTGTGTCATCGTTGAAGCCAGCCGTGTTATAAAAACCTGCTGTTTCTGTTACCATTTGTCTGTATCGTGTCATTCCCTCGATGCTGTCATGAAACCACCAAGCCGGACCAAGTTTAAGCGCCGGATAATGCCCGGCAAGCGGTGCAAGTTCGCGAGAATAATTAGACTCGTCAAGCGTAAACAGTATTATTGTCAATTTCGGATCGTTGCCGTATTTATTCAGTAGCTCGTGCATGTTTTTTGTGTATTCTGTCTGAACAGGAATATCGCAGCCTTTATCCAAACCAAAGCGGTTAAATATCACCTGGTTATGATTCCTGAAAGAGCCAGGATGGATCTGCATAACAAGTCCGTCCTCGGAACTCATCCTTGCCATTTCCATCAACATATTAGCGATGAAGAGTCGTTCATCCTCAACAGGAGTCGTTCATCCTCAACAGAAGCATTACCATTTAAAGCCCTTTGAAAAATTGCATCCGCTTCATCATCCGTAAGCTGATGAGTAAAAGGGGATAGGATCCCTTGATCAGTAGCAACTGCTCCAATCTGTTTGAAAAACTCTCTCCGGTTTTCAATTGCATTGATGAAGTTTTTATAATTGTTCACATCAATACCAGAAGCAGCGCTGAGTTTATCGATCTCATCTTTCCAGTTAGATGCTAAGATATTTACAGCCGCATCCGGTCTAAAACTTGGAATAACTTTTCCCGACCAATCGGAATCCTTGATCTGTTTGTGATACTCCAGACTATCAGAAGCGCCGTCTGTTGTTGATAATACTTCAATATTGAATTTATTAAAAAGCGTGCGGGGCAAGAATTCCGGGGTTTGAAGTTTTGCTGAGATATGGTCGTAAATCTCTTGAGCACTATCACCGTTCAGTTTTTCGGTAATACCGAAAACATCTTCAAACTCATGAGTTAACCAAGCGCCGGTTGGTGTTCCGGCGTATAAATAAAAATGCTCACCGAAAATCTGCCATATCTTTCTATGATCCTTTTCAACCGGAGTTCCATCTTGAGTTGGGATTCCCAATTCCTCTAAAGTAATTCCCTGTGAATATAACATCCTGTAAATGTAATGATCCGGAATAATGAATAGCTCAGTCGGAGAAGGGAAGGGCGCATTCTCAGCAAAGATTTTTGGATCAACATGTCCATGCGGACTGATGATAGGCAGATCTTTAACGGAAGAATATAGCTCCCTAGCAATCTCTCTAACTTCAGGATTCGGATCAAAATATCTATCTTGATTTATCATAGTGATTCACCAATCAATTAATAAATGGTTTTAAATGCTTTCCAAAGTGTTCTGTGAGGAACTTGTAATGTAATTCTTCATTTTTATTTAAGCAATTTAATATTCTATCTTTATAAATATAATTACCATTTTCATCTTTTACGGTAAGTACCAAACCAAATGTTACATGAAAGATTTGTCGAGCATCATTTTGATTTAATAGATCTGCAAGTTCCTCATCGCTATATAAGTCAGAAGATTTTACTTTATTCAAGTCGGCTGAAACATGATAAGTTTTTTTCTGCTCTTCATAATTATTTCGTGCGAAGTCAAGAATTTCTCTTAATAAATCCGGTTCGGCATTAGCAACTACGCGTAACGCTTCGAGATAACTTGTGCCCGCTGTTTTAACATGAGTAAAGCCCTTATTTAATGAACCGATGACACGGTAAACGCCAAATTTATCACTGCCGGAATGAAGACTGATCTTATAATTACCGAAATGATTAGCTATTGCAATGTGCTTTAAATACTCTTGTTTGAAAATATCAAGGTCACCTTTATAGTCAATACCTTTTTCAAAGTCACCGATAAATCTTGGAGCGAGACTAACGATTTCAACCTCATTGTTCTTCAACTCATTAGCAATGAAAAAATGTTCGAACGGTGAAGTAACCGATTCGGTTTCATCAACAGAAACTTCCACTTCAAATTCTCCGCTGGGAATGGTTTGTTTTAGATGATCGAACATCTTTCTAATATGCTTGATCGATGCACCGTATTTAACAATTGCTCTGAGTGTGTCGATTCTATTTGGTGAGAGAGTAAGTTTATCACCAATTTTGAAATCTTTACCAGCATAATCATTAATGTTAATTTTTTCATGCAGATAATCGTGTTGTGCAACATATTCTTCCAGCTCAGTCTCTGTCATAGTATCAGCTTCATTTACTACATGATCGCTTGGATCTAAAGTAAACATCTTATAGCCAGCTTTTGCCATCATATCAATATCTTCAGAAGTTTTTAAGTGATCAGCATCAGCACCGAATCCTTTTGTATAACCTTCCTGCATAACTGCCCAGATTGCAGCATCCATAACCTCATCAGCTGTTCGCTCGGTTCTGGTAAGCTCTCTGATTGATTGCTGTGCTAGAATAGGATAAAAATCTTCATTGTATTTAAGTGAACGAATATGAGCCGGATTTGCTAAACCCAATCTGTCGCCATATCCGAATGAGTTTTGAAGTCCAACCACTACAGCATTTGTGAAAGGGAATATCTTTTTAATGGCTTCCGCATTTTCATGATTTAATGGACATTTTTTTATTTTTAGATTGTCATCAATTATTAGAACATCTCCATTGAAAACGTCGCTTTCAACAGAAGAAATAACATAAAGATATTTTTCTGTTCCCTCCTTTGAAATAAAAAAGTAATTGTCATCATTCTTAAAAATGGAGTTTTGATAAACGGTTAAAAGGTCATTCCCAATTTTCAATTCTACCAGTTTGTTGGATAAGTGTTCCTTTTCGTTTATCAATTTTTCTAATTCATCTTTAATCATTTCATCCTCTCTAATAGTTATATCTTTTTTATGCACGTTTCATTCATTACTAAGTCAGTGTCTATTTCAATTTTCTGCGGAGCAAACTTTCTCCCGGATTGAATATGTTCAAGGATTAATTCAAAAGCTTTCAGTCCTATATCATTGGTCTGAAGATCAACATAACTCAATTTTGGTTTTAAAAACCTATTTGTTGAACTCTGCCCGAAAGTAATAATATCAATATCATTGGGAATATTCATCCCGACCTCTTTAGCAGCATTATACACACCTAATGCGACTGGGAAAGTTACAGTAAAAAGTATATTTGGTAGATTCTGTTTGCTGTATAACTCCATGAAGGCTTTATACCCATCATCCTCACCGAAACCGCCAAAGATAACATGTTTTTTATTTAATGGAACTTTATGTTTTCTCAATGCTTCTTTGTAACCGGCGTAGCGGTCTCTTCCGATATTAATATTCTGCCAACCGCCAATATGACCAATTTTATATCCGCTCTCAATTGCCTTTTCAACGGCTTTGTATGCGCCCTGCACATTATTGATAGTAACAGAACTAAAGTTATCATCTTCGATAGTTCTATCAAAAAAGACTATCGGCACACCAAGGGATTTTATTTTTGAAAATGTGTTGTGATTCTGTGATTGTTCACAGACCGAGATAATTATTCCATCCACTCTCATTGCGAGCATTGTTTCCAAGTGCTTCCTCTCTTTCTCACTATCTTCTTGCGAAACAGCGAGGATAATATCATAATCGCTTTCGAAAGCGCAATTATATATTGAATCGATTATCTGCGCGAAGAAAGAGTTAGCTATCACCGGAACAATAACGCCTATAGTGGAAGTCTTTTTTGCAGATAAGTTGCGAGCAGCAAGAT
>QILJ01000507.1 GCA_003233295.1 Ignavibacteria bacterium
TAAATGCTGTAGTTCCATTAATACCGGGATGTAAAAGTAAACCAGTTTAACTTTAATTACAATTGGAAAATTGTGAATGTTTTATGAAAGAGTCAAATCAGAAGGAATATTCAATTGAATAAACTTACAATTCAAAATATTCATCCAATTCCCACTTAAGCGGGTTGTCTTGAATATATGTGCGTATGCAAAAATCAGAAGAATTCAATAACTATCTTAATTAGCTGCAGAGCAGCGACAAATCAGTAAACAATCAAATTAAAGAACTACAGAGCTTCGAAGAAGCGAAACAGGGTTACTCATACCATTCAAACAAGTATTGCTTTTTATACTCGACACTAAATTTTTCGAGTAGTTCAAGATATTCTTCTCTAAAAGTCTTTTTACGGTGATGTTCTTCTTGATTTTTTATATACCTCTGTTATTTTTGATTCTGTTGTTAATGAGGTTTTATCTGCCAAGGGGTGAAAAGATAATTTGAACGGAAAATTTTGTCGCTCCTCTGGAGCTTAGCGTAAGTTGTTCAACTTTAAAGTTACTAATGTGCTGCTGCTCTGCAACCTGAATAGAAAAAGAAAAAAAGTTTAATTTAATTTTAAAGCTTCCTGCCTGTCGGGAGATAGGTTTTCACGGGAATGACAGATTAAATTTCAGCTTTACAACTCATCATAAAGTTCTCTAAATTTCTGTAAATCTTCCCAGCAATCTTTCTTTCAATTACCGCAGTAGAACCATTTTCTTTGTTTCTGCAAAAGTACCGGATTTCAACCTATAGAAATATATTCCACTTGGTAAATTTCTCGCTTCGAATTTAACTTTATAAATTCCAATTGGTTGTACTTCATTTACCAATTCTAACATTTCTTCACCAATTGAGTTATAGATTTTGATATTCACTTGATTCTCTGAAGGAATTGAATATTTAATTGTTGTTGTGGGGTTAAATGGATTTGGATAGTTTTGAGATAGGTTAAAATCTGTTACTTCAATATCATTTTCTGATTCAACAGAGGTAACACCACCATTTATGGTTTTATATATTTCTCCCGTTAATAATCCTGAACTATCATATCCAACACCCACTGCCCATCCAGTAATAGTATCTGTAAAAAATATAGAATAAAGCCAATAAGAGTCAGTGGGGTCATACGTTTGTCTAACCCAATTATTACCGCCATCTGTTGTTTTATCTATAATACTGTTAGCACCTCCGGCGATCCAGCCAACATTTCTATTAATAAAAAAAGCAGATTCCCAATTATCAGTAATAAATATATTTGATGTGAGTAAAAACCAACTATCACCTGAGTCTGTAGATTTAACCATTGCACCATTTTCTCCAAATGCATAACCGATCGAATCTTCTATAAACAGTATCGTACTAAGCAAACCCAACTGTGGTGTAACAAATTGTTGGTGCCAACTGATGCCGCTGTCAGTAGTTCTTAATATTATTCCAACTGCGGCGCTGTCGCCTGCCACCCATCCTGTGTCTTTATTAGCAAAGTAAACTGAATAGTAATAGGTAGTGTCCTGGGACTTACTTATTTCCCAGTTTAATCCTCCATCTGTGGTTTTAATGATTACATCTTCTGATGCTATCCAACCATCATTTTCTGTAGCAAAGTATATAGAGAAAAACCGCTTTTGTATGTTTGTACTTATACTATCCCAACTTTCACCTCCATCAGATGTAATTAGTACGGTGCCTCTTTCACCTGCTATCCATCCTTTGCTTTCATTTATAAAAAATATATCCTCTAAATCGTTTGATGTCAGAGGTTGAGTTTCAATCCAGTTGTTTCCTGCATCAGTAGTCTTTAAAAGTAATCCATCCCAGCCAGCGATAAAGCCAATTTTATCTGTTGCAAATTCTACTGAATTTAAAAATTTATTTGTTCTTTGTTGTAAAAACCATTGGGATTTAACCGGGTAGCTATAAACAACTATAAATAATATAATAACTATATACTTTTTCATAGGTATAACCTAATAACTCTCCATTACCAGATTCAATTTATTTCTGTAATTAAGAAATTTAGTGGCAGAAAGTCGCTAACTTGAACCACCAACTTCTACAAATGATTCTTCCTCTTCAATATAATCCTTATCTGCTGGGCACCAATTATCAATGTATTGTAAATAAGGAGTTCGTAAATTATATTTTATTGTGTACAGACCTGATGAACTAAACGTATGCACAATTGTATATGTTTTATCTCTAACTTCGTCATCTAAATATTCATCAAATATCGTAATGGGTAACTCCTGATTTTTTTGAACTGTAATTTTTAAATAACTAACCAGTGGTTGTAATACTTTACAAAATATATCTACACTTTGGTTTATTCCAATATTCTTATACGGGGTTATATCTAAAATATTAGAAACAAACCAACCTTGTTTATCAATTAAATATATATCATTAATAGTGAAGTTACCAGTGATTTCATTTTCAACCGAAGTTCTGTTAGCATCATTATATATAATAACTTTCCAAGTTTTTGCAATAAACCCTTCCGGAATACTTCCACCACCATTTGGTATCCATCTTGGTCGCCGCACATTAGTTAACATTAATAGCTCACCATCATTTGTAGTATATTTTTGGTTTTTTAATATGACTTCAGGATTGCAATAATTATCCCATTTATCACCAAAGAATTCCAAGTCCCAATATGCGTTTTCTGTTAAGAAGAAATCTGCATCGCGTGGATATCCCTGTACTCTTTTATATTGAAGGTCCAAAAAAGTACAGTGATGCTGTTTGCCATTTTATAATATCCCTTAAAGTTAGTAAGTCTTATCAATACATAAATTAATATAATTAAATAAATTTGTTAATTCAATACTGGAATTCTACCAAGATCAAACTAACACGTCATAAAGTTCTCTAAACTTCTGTAAATCTTCCCAGCAGGGACGCTTCCAGTTTGGTTTTCT
>QILJ01000483.1 GCA_003233295.1 Ignavibacteria bacterium
TCAACACCTTCTTTGGTTTTAGACATTTCCACTTTTATGGGTTTCCTATCAATACCAGATGTACCTACAATAATCACATGATGACCAATCCAGTTTGCAATCCCTGATAGAATAAGAACCAATGTAACGACTAGTGTTATTAATAATTCTGGTCCTCCAAAACCCCTTAAATTAAAAAGTATTAAAACCATTAAAACCATACCTAATCCCAAGCCACCTACTGCAAAAAAATAGTTCCGTTTTCGTTGAAAACTAATAGAACTAACTTGTGCTATTGATATTTCCTCTGTCCCAGATTTACGATTTAATATTATTCGTTTATTGCTGACCGTGCCAAATACATTTGAATACAATAAAGTTTCCTCTGTTCCCATATTGATTGTTAAGTTCCTCTTTGCAATCTGTACCCTTCTTCAAGGCACATTTCATTATATGAAATAATGTCATCTGGATTGATCATTTAATCAAATTCTTAAATCGGTTAGAATGCTGTTTGCAAACGATTGAGTGGTAGTAAATTACCACTTTTTACCTAGTATCAAAAAATTTTTGCGGTTTTTAAAGGCACCTTGTTCTTAACGGTGGAAAATCCTGCTAAAGTAGGCCACTGAATCCTAGGTAAAGATTTGATTGATACCTTGTTATTACTTCATTCTTTGAACTTATCCATATAGATAGACAATTGTTCGAGTATTGGCCATAGAATATCTTCGAGATACTCGAAATCGATTCTTGCATATATTTCTTGCCAGTCCGAAGCAGTGTAAGCCTTACCGTCTTTGTCGAATCGGTGCAACTCTTCTCCATCACGATGAGCTAATATTTTGTGACGTATAGAAACTATTTCCTTTATTATTTCCTTGATTCTCAACCTTTCAGAATCCTGATATATTTCGGATAATATCAAGTCAAAATGTTTGTTAAAAAACTTTTGGTCGTTTTTTCCTATAATCCCCTTTTTTGAATCCCCTCTGGTGACAAGGGTTGATATTTTGACTAAAGCAATACTTCGTAGTCCTTGCTTTATATAGTGCAAATCTGATCCACTTGGAAACCTAGGGCTACCAGGATTTTTATCAATCGCTCCGTGTTTCCAAGCTTTCTTTGCGACCTTTAGATAGGAGTGGGCAAAATCAAGTGCCCAAAACCATAAAACGAGTCTTCCCTTTATTTCTCTGTCAGTCATTTACTCTGAAGTTGCATTATTTAGTGAAATACAGAAAGCGGACTTTTTTGTTTTCGACATGGGGGATGAGATAAGAAGTCCGTTTGATCAATGTCAGATCCGATCTAGTAAAAGAACTCCTTCGAACGATAATCTATCATCAGAAATGAACGAAATTTTACTAGAGGGAGTATTATTTTGGTCTTAGTTCAATGTTGGTTGAGTTGATGAAGAGATCTGTGATTAAATTAAAAACCTCTTTTAAGGAATTATCCGCAACAATCTTTTGATCGGGGTTTTCAATCTCTTCGAGTTTAGGAAGATCAATGTTATATCTGAATATCTCACTTGATTCTGAAACGTCTTCCTTACTGCGTACAAGTTTAAATTGAGTTTTACCATCCGATTCCAACCTTGAGATCAACCTTTCACAGAATTCCTTAGCAACTGGGTACCTTATGGAATCTTCTGGTAGTACGTTAGGAAATTGACCACGTGCAAGTTCTTGCATAGCAAGATAGATTTGGTAGTTGTGTTCATCTTCAAATATTATGTCAGTTGAGGTTTTCATTATTCACTCAATCTACAGATTTAATTTTGTCTAAAGACTTATAGTTTCCAGAGTCCCAAAGTACAACTGATTTTTCCTTTGTACCAGTTTTGTTTTGTTGGAAAACTAGTCAATGAGATTCTTTTTAGATCTTTGTGTTGGTTTTCGAGAGCAACTATTCGACCATCTTTTTCCCGGTCCGTATCCCAACTGTCAACAAGAGCAAGAAAGTACTTGGTGTAATTTTGGTCAAGTCTTTTCAATTTGACTACGTCGGCAGCATATGCATCAATTGTGTTTCGTAGTTTAACTTCAAAAACAAATGTGTCACTATCTGTCTTGAAGGCGAAATCTGTCGGTCCGCCATTTCCAAAATCGGTCTCCCGAATCCACAATGCCTCTTTTCCAAAAATAGTGGTTTCATTAGTTTTAATTTCTTTTCCAATGATGAAAGCAATGTATAGTTCGGGAGCGCAAAATATTCCTTGGTTTGTCAGAGAGGTTAGTTCCTCATCCTCCTGTGTCAATCGATTAAGAATTGTCTGGTATAATAGGTCGTCATTCATAATTCAATCCTGTTTTATTTTGCTCCTTGGGCCTGGTTGAGGGGTGCACGTATGATACGGTTGTGAGATACTTAAGTTAGTGATTAATAGGCACTAATACCAAAGTCTTAGTCCCATGTGTGAAAATTTGTAGTAGTAAGAGAGACGGGTAGTCTCTCAGGGGGATAATTCATCTGTTTATCGACATTGGGGATAAGTCTTTGTATAAATCTAGATTTATTCTTTACATTGACTTTCTGTACCAAATCCTAATGAGCAGTGAGAAATCCCAAATGGCATCATGATGAAATCATTCTTGCATTAGATTTATATTTTAGACTTGATCCAGGTCAAATACATGCACGAAATCCTGATGTAATTGAATTATCAAGAGTCCTGAATCAACTTCCGATTCATGATGTAAAACCCGACGAAGAGAAATTTAGAAATCCAAACGGGGTAGGTTTGAAAATGAGCAATTTTCTGGCTCTTGATCCATCATATGAAGGTACTGGAATGAAGTCCTACAGCAAATTGGATCAAATATTATTTAATAAGTACTCCGGAAATAGGGAATTATTAAATCAACTGGCAAGGAATATCAGAAATACGACTTTGGATCTTGAGTTAAGTAATCGATTGAAAGGATTAGATTCTACCGATGAGGACTCATTTCAAGTCCAAGAAGGAGAGGTCATTTATAAATTACATAAATACCGTGAACGGAATTCCAGGATTAATAAAAAGAAGAAGGAATTGGCATTGAAGCGGTATGGATCATTGCAATGTGAAGTCTGTGGTTTTGACTTTTTCCAAACTTATGGTGAACGTGGAAAAGGTTATATCGAATGTCATCATAAGGTGCCTTTATCGAACCTGGAACCAGGTACAGAAACTAAACTCGATGATTTGGCATTAGTGTGTGCTAATTGTCACCGCATCCTGCATCGAAAGACCGATGATATGAGTATTGATAACTTAAAATCGTTGTTGAAAAATTCTTGAATGTATTCTCTGTAAGAGTGTGTTGAAAATTTTACTAAGCATTTCCCATAATTCAATTATGTTCGCGGTCATGACATGAGGTGCAAACCGAGACCAGCCATTTGATGGGTTCCTTTCCAAGGTTTCTTTTCAGGTATCTTTTGTGATGGACCTCTGTTGCACGATTCCCGCAGTATACACAATGCCAGTTATCTCGTTTTAGTACTACATGACGTTTACGCCTCCAATCGTCTGACTTCAAGTAAACATTTCGATAACAGTCACGTCGATGTTCACGATTCCTTTTGAATTTCCAACGTTTATAGAAATGATTAAATAATAAAATGCCGATGATGAGGGCTATAATCAGGAAAGTGCCTGTTCCATCTTTTTCTTCAATCAGTAAAGTACTTGTTCCACCTTCTTCTGGCACCCGTAAATACCTAGATGACACATAACCAACACCTTCAGCACCTTTAGTAGTACTAATTTGATACCAATTGGGATTAGTACCATCAACGACTGATATTACATCTCCATAGTTGAGTTGGTCTATCACTGAATATTCCTCACCCGGTCCACTTCTAACATTTAACCTTGTGGCTGTTACTTCATATCTGTCAGAAGCAATTGCCAACAATGGAATTACAAACAAAAAAAGGGATAGCAATATGGTAGGTGCATGTCTCATTATGAGAGAACCTACTTGGAAGATAGTGAATTTAGGAGATTGAGTATAATACTACCTCATATGGAACCAAATTGAATTAACCAGACCGATTGCTTCAGGTCGTAAGTGGTCATTGGGCCAATCATAAAAATTTTCAGGCAGATGATTAGGATTCATGCTACATTCTTCGTCAGAATGTATTCTTTGTTGGTTATTTGCCATCCATAGAAAAATAATAACCCTCTAAGAGAGGGTAAAATAATAGCCCTCTGCAATTGAGGGCTAAACCTATGGATTTCTCACCATAGGGGGGTAATAATGATACAATATTATATTATATTAATATGTTCTCCAATAATAATAACGAGATATCGCAATTAATCG
>QILJ01000459.1 GCA_003233295.1 Ignavibacteria bacterium
ATTTATTGTTAATGTTATGGCATTGTTTAATCCTATTATTAAGGAATTAAAGGAAGTTCTTCCATATTACGAATCACCATACACAGTTGATCATTCAAAATTTGAAAAAGCATTCGGCAATCATTCAACTCCTCATGAAACAGCAATAAAAGAAACTATAAGCTGGTACAAAGAAAAATTCAATCTGTAACACATAATGATTATGAATGGTCTTTATCCGAAAATGTTGCTAATTTTAATTGTAGAAACTTACAAAATTTTGTATCAACTATATAAAGGGGATTCTTATGAAACAGTTTATACCAATTCTGCTGTTTGGGGTACTTTCCGTCCAAAGCACTATTTTTCCACAATCTCCCATTGTGCAATCCATCCTTGAAGAGATGAGCATAGACAGTATTGTTTATATTGCAAGAGAATTGACCGGTGATGTTCAGACTATTATTAACGGAACACCTTACACAATTCAATCCAGAAATAAAAATCAACCGGGTAATGATAAAGCCGCTGATTATATTCAGCAAAAATTTGGGTCCTATGGTTTAGAAGTAATTAATCAATCTTTCAGTTCTACAGGAAGAAATGTTTATGCTGTACAACAAGGTACAGAGTTTCCAAATCAAAAATTTATTATTAGTGCACATTATGATGATATGCCTTCTGGAAGCACTGCTCCCGGTGCGGATGATAATGGCAGCGGAACATCTGCAGTATTAGAAACCGCGAGAGTTCTATCGCAATTTTCATTTCCTTATACAATAATCTATGCATTGTGGGACGAGGAAGAACAAGGACTTATTGGCAGTGCGTACTATGCGCAAAACGCGGCAAGTCAGGGAGATTCCATCTTAGGTGTAATTAATCAGGATATGATTGCGTGGGATTCAGACAATGATAATGTTGCAAACATTCATACACGGAGTGTTGCTAACTCAACTGAACTAAAAGATAAAATGGTTGAAGTAAATGCTGTATATAATATTGGTTTGGATTTTCTGATTATGAACCCCGGGGCAACATACAGCGACCATGCATCTTTCTGGAGCAATGGTTTTGGTGCTATCCTGCTGATTGAAGACGACAACGACTTTAATGCTTTTTATCATACAACTAACGACTTATATACACACTACAATCAACCATATTATGAAAAGATGGCAAAACTTTCTGCTGCAACTTTAGCAACCTTTGCACTAAATCTTGATATGCGAATTTCTCATACACCAGTTGTGTCCAGAGATAATACTGACGATATTCAAACCTCTGCAGATATTATTACCGGATTAACTATCGGTTCGGGTAATGCAGCACCAAGACTGTATTACAGATTATACCAGGGATTAGAATGGTCTGAGTTCTATGAGGTTGTTGGTACAGAAGCAAGTATAAATACTATCTATAACTTTACTATACCGGGACAGCCATTGGGAACAATAGTTCAATATTATATTGCGGCGCAGGATGATGAATCTTCTATTGTTACAACTTTACCATTAGGCGGCAGCGGATTTAATCCTCCGGGAAGTATTCCTCCGGATGAACTATTTCAATTCTTTGTTACTACCATGAGCATCACTTTTTCTGATAGTGCAATGAACACCGACAACTGGATTACAACAGGTAACTGGGATATTACAACTCAGAAATATGTTTCGGAACCAACATCATTTACTGATTCACCGAACGGAGAATATCCGAATAATTATAATGCTACCTTCACCTATAATGGTGCAATTGATTTAACTCAAATTCTCGGTGCTACCGTGGAATTCCAAACCCAGTGGGATATTGAAACTGATTGGGATTACGGTCAATTTCAGATTTCAACCGATTTGGGTATGACCTGGACCCCTATGAATGGTTTATATACAAATCCTGGTACTGGGAGTTTTCAACCGGCTGGAGAACCTCTTTACGATGGAACACAGTTAACCTGGGTTAAAGAATCAATTGATTTGAGTGAATATATTGGTGAACATGTAATGTTTAGATTTTTAATACGATCGGATGGATTTGTTACTGAAGACGGATGGTATTTTGATGATTTAACTGTGACCCTTTATGAACTTATCCCCGTTAATGTTGAGAAGATCACCAAAGTTATTGAGAAGTACTCACTTGAACAGAATTATCCAAATCCGTTTAATCCAAGTACAATAATCCGCTGGCAGTTACCAAAAGAAAGTTTTGTAACACTTAAAGTTTACGATTTATTAGGTAACGAAATTACCACCCTTGTAAACGAAGAAAAGGCAGCCGGTAATTATGAGGTGACATTTGATGCCTTGGCTTTACCAAGCGGTGTTTATTTCTATACATTAAGTACCGGAAATTTTATAAGTACAAAAAAGATGATATTAACCAAATAATTTTGATATCTGCGGCACAGAATATTCTCTGTGCTGCAGCATTTAATCTATTAGCTTTATAAATGCTGATTATTATTATCTTTAATGATTTCAAAATGCTCGATGTCTGAGATTAATTCGATTTCTTTTTTCATTTGTTCAGACTCTTTTAATATAAACACCATTCTTCATACTAAAATCATTCATTAAAACCCACCCTGTATCTGAGCATACAGCAATTGCGCTTATCGTTCCCTCGTTTTTAATTTGGCTGATCAATATACTTTTAAGTCATTCTATAAAATCGCGGCATTCGCTCTCATTTCCTCTATCTGATCTTTTATTATTTGTACCCGCTGTTAATTTTCACCGCGTCGCAATTGAACTTGTTTCTTTTATTCTTCATAATTTTACACACTAATTAATTTATTTCAAACATCGAGGCAAAACATTCAAAATCATTTAACACCCAAAAAAATATTCGTCTTTTGGCTGCCGTTAGGTGCTACATGGTTGATGATGTCAGTCGAAGGACCATTTCTTTCTGCCTTAATAGCAAGATTAGATGAACCG
>QILJ01000538.1 GCA_003233295.1 Ignavibacteria bacterium
AAACCTTTAATGATATCCCAGAAGGCAGTCTGGTGTGTAATGTCTCTTTTAAAACAGAGCATTTCTTCTTTAATGCTTTGTCTGCAATCAATGATCAGAAATCTGCCCCAATCTATGCACATACAGGCGAAAAACTGGTTTCTACAATTATTCCAGGAGATTTGGATATTCCGATATTAACCAATATTCATCATGTCTGGCCTCATTTCGTTGAAGCAGAAGATGGATCTAAGCATCTGTATTTGCTTGTTCATGGATGGAATAAAGGTAAATTCGCCGTCTTAAAGCTGGAGAAATAGAGGCTCGGGATTAATTCAGGAAAAGGAAAAATAATCACTATCCAGGCTCAGGCCACGCCTGGTATTTTTCCAGGCCAATGCCTTCTTTCCAGGAACATTCAATTACTCATGCTGCAAAGCATGTATGGGGTTTTCTCTGGCCGCTCGCATGGTATGATAAAGTAATGCCAATGCAGTAAAGATTAGGCAAATGAATATGGACAAAACGAACGGCCAAATGGTCAAATCTATGCGCTGTTCAAAATTGGCCAGCCACTGCTTTACTAAATAATATCCCACGGGTATTGCCACCGCATTTGCAATCAGCAGCAATGACACAAATTGTTTTGAAAGAAGTACAATGATTGCCTTTAGGCGAGCACCATTCACCTTCCTAATAGCTATTTCCTTCCTCTTCATTTCGGTAGTAAAAGAGATCAGTCCAATGATTCCTAATGAGGTGATGAAAATTATCACAAAGCATATTACAGAGAGTAACCTCAAAAACTTCTCTTCCTTATGATAAAGGGCGTTTAGATTATCTTCAACAAATTGAAATTCAAATGGATGATCCGGAAAGAAACCGCTCCATGCCCCTTTGATTTGATCGATTGACTGATTAATTTCTTCCTTTTCAATGGCTATCAGTAAATTGCTGGAATGTCTGACCTTATTATCAAATCGTAGTATCATTGGTTTTTGCTTTCGATAAGCAGCGCCCAAAATGAAGTCACTAACCACCCCAATTGATTTCCATGTTATGGTTTTTCCATTGTGATTCACATAACTATGACTTAATTCTGTCTCATGATTTTTCCACCCGTAGGCGGCTACCGCTGTTTCATTGACAAGAAAGGAACGGCTATCCTCATCAAGTGATTGGTCAAACCCTTTGCCCTTTATTATTTTAGCACCTATGGTTTTTACTATATCACGTCCTGCCATGAAACCTTGAAGCTTAACTTTAGTAGTCATTCCATCATGACCTTTGATTTCCAATTCTCCGGCCTCATTATACGTTTGAAGGTTATCAAATTCCGTAATAGAGACGCCTATTACCTTGGTATGATCTCTAATTTCGTTCATGAAGGGCTGTACATTTTTCAATATAGTTTTATCATCCGGGACCGCAACCTGGATAAGATTCTCCTTATTATATCCGATATCCTTATGCTTGATGTAAGCAGTTTGAGACTTTATGATTAGTATGCCAATCAATAATACGGACGAAATAATGTATTGTGAAGTGATGAGAAACTTTCTTAGCCCCAGACCTTTACTACTTGTTGAAAATTTACCCTTTAGCATTATGCTGGGCACAAAGGAAGATAAATAAAGCGCAGGATAAACGCCTGACACACATCCAATCACTATTGAAACCAGTAAAACCATCAATACATTTTGGGCTTGGAAAAATGATGAAAAAGATGTCGGAATATCGGTGAGGTAGGTGTAATAAGGCAACAGTGAAATACAAATGATCAATGCCAAAACGCCTGATAGTACCGCGAGTCCTATGGATTCTAGCATGAATTGACCAAAAAGACGTGTTTGAGATGAACCGAGGGTTTTTCGAATGCCCACTTCTTTGGCTCTTTCTATTCCAAGCGCGGTGGCCAAATTGACGTAGTTAATACAGGCAATGAACAAGAGAAACCATAGTACAATGCTCAATACCTCCACGTTACTTCTGCTTCCATGAGGGTAAGGGTCGTATAGATACTCTGGGTCCAGGTAAATAGAAGTAAGCGGTTGAAATAAGAGTACACTCGACTGCCACTTAGATTTCTTGAGTAAATATTTCTTGTTAAAAGCCGGTATTTTGTTCCGTAATCCTTCAATATCGTTCCCATCGTTTAGTTTGATGTAGGTGTATGCTTTACCGCGCACCCAGCTGGTGAGTTCAACAGCTTCATCATAATAGGTTCGAATTGAAACCAATGCCTCCAATGGTAGGTGCGTATGTTTATCATGATCTTTCATCACTCCGGTTATCTTAACCTCCCTGGGTCCCCTTGAACCAAATACTTGAATGACATTTCCCACTACATTGGCACTATCGAATAACCTCATGGCGTAGCTTTCAGAAATTACCATACTGAATGGTTCATCCAGTGCAGTCTCTTGATTACCTTCAATAAATTCAGTTTCAAACACCTCAAAGAAGTAAGGATCACTGGCAAATACATCTTCGGATGTAATATGTCTTTGCTGATTTGAAAGTGTAACTTGTTGACCGATTCGTCGGAAGGATGTTGCCATCAGAACTTCTGAATAATCAGCTTTTAAAGTTGCCGCAACTGGATAATAGGCCCTACTATCGAGTATAGTTTTATCAAAGACACTTTCCAGATTTACTCTATAAATGCGATTGGCATGGGTGATATGTTTGTCAAACGAGTTTTGATCGTGTACATATAGCCATAGCAAATAGGAAATAGAGATGCTCACAGCCAAACCCAGTACGTTCAGTATTGAATATATTCTCCTTTTGGCAAGGTTTCTAAAAGCTAGTTTTATGATGGTGTGCATAGTTGGATAACCTGATCCGGTGTTTTTTCAAAGTGGGCGTTATATGATTTTCCGTTTTGGCTTTAAAGTATTCATCTGAAAGCTACTGTGCTTAACCGC
>QILJ01000233.1 GCA_003233295.1 Ignavibacteria bacterium
GGGAATATTTCAAAGGTTGATTACTTTGATCTATTGTTGCAGTACGCAAAAAGTCAATCAATAATTAATGAAGATGGCAATAGACAAAAGTGGATAGATGAAAACATTAACCCTTTTACAGGGGACTGGATCTCAAGGACAATACTTAAAACATATTCAAAGAAAAAAGGTGAAGTAGAAAGAGGTAAAGACTATAATCATTCCGGATTTTGTGATTTAGTTATATCGGATCTGCTGGGATTAAAACCTAGAATAGATAACATTTTAGAAATTAATCCACTCATTCCCGATGAATGGAAATGGTTCTGTTTAGACAGAGTGTCATATCATGGTAAGGAACTAACTATAATCTGGGATAAAACCGGTGATAAATATAACAAAGGGAAAGGTTTGATGGTATTTATAGATGGAGTATTAAAAATAAAAACAGATAGAATAGAAAGGATATTATATGAATTATAATCTTTATTTTAATATCGGGTTCTGTTTGCTGATTTTCATGCAACTTTAACTTTAAAAAACTATGAATTAAATTCATAGATAATTTTGTATGTAAGCTCAAGAAACCATATATTGATTTGGCGGAGGAACTATTTCTATACTTTGTTCTGTCATATTATACCCAAAGCAAAGTGGTTTTCGGATTTTACAAAAATTCTCTCTCTTTGTAAGAGAGACTAAAGTGAGTTTTTCAATAAAACAAAATCCGATCTCAGATTCTCTGAAAAACAACTTTGTAAATAGTATATAATGGCGCTAATTGATACAAGGGAATAATAAATTATATGTTATTTAAATTCTTTCTTATGAATTAAACAAAAGGAGAATAACTATGAATTGGTACATAGCAGTATTAAAAAATTACGCTGGCTTTAGCGGAAGAGCAAGGAGAAAAGAATATTGGATGTTTACATTATTCAATATAATTTTCCTTTTTGTCGCAATGATTCTTGATATGATATTGGGAACAGAATTTGGTCTAGGTGTATATGGTTTATTCTACGTGCTATATAGTTTAGCTGTTATCATTCCCGGATTAGCAGTATCAGTACGCCGGCTTCATGATATAGGAAAAAGCGGATGGATGCTTTTAATTGTTTTGATACCTATAATTGGTTGGATTTGGCTTTTATTCCTTATGGTTACAGATAGTAATCCTGGAGAAAACCAATATGGACCTTATCCGCCGGAAATACCAGGTAATTAAATATAATTTACGAAATCAATTAATGCCTTTATACAATTGGTAATTTTAAATGTTATGCTTTGATCTTTTTGTCATTTTTATTGATAAATAGAGTAGGCAATGTAACCGCATTGAGATTATAATAGTTCTGGGATCAATACTAAAAAAAATAAGCGAATTAAATTACTGTAACCTTTATAGGAGTTTGTTATGACGAGACAAATCAATCGCCGTGATTTTATTAAGACAACTGCCATTGTAGGCGGACTTTCTGTAATGCCGTTTCAATTCTATGGCTGTAAGTCAGAAATCCCGCCAAATTTTTTATACACACTTCCAGAGTATGACATTTTTTATAAGTTCAAATCACCAAAGAAACTGATAAGTTATAATATTTCTCACCTCAAAGAAACTTTTCCTGATGCAAATGATAAGGATATCTGGATGCTGCGGATGACCTCAACCATTTTTCAAGGACTCATTAATCGAAAGGAACCGAGAATTTGGCTGCAGTTTGGAAATGGCGCTACCGATTGGCTGGGAATTTATAAAAAAGAAGGGATCGATATTCCAGTTGAAGCGGAGACAGACTTTGCGTCTCTTATTAAACGGTTTGCCGGCGAATTGGATGGTTATATAATAATTGATCCGGAAATGTTGCATACAATAAACGTGGCGCAAACATGGGGCAGTCTTGAGAATTGGATGGTGATAACTCCGGCAATGGAACTGATAGTTAAAGAAACGGGACTGAAACTTAAAGAGGATCTCCGGGGAAGATGGACCGATCGGGTGGAAGCTTACGAGTGGGCATTTGAAAATCTTTTTCCAAGATGTTCCAAACATGTCATTGCTAATTATTGTGTCGATTATCCCTACAGCGGTCATTATATCGATCGTGATTTTACTGTTGCAAACAAGTCATTTATAATTGATCTGTCGGCGGCATTGCGTCAGCGTAGGGAATATCGCTTGATGGATAAAATTTATGCTAAGATGGAAACTCCGGGCGGAGTATGGGGCTGGCATGACACTCGAGATCATGAACATTGGGCTGTTGAGCGTGCATCGCGTAAAGGATTATATACAATTTGCTCCGGTATGCCGAATATGTCAGTACATGGCGGTATCAAACCAAAAGATATCCGATTCCCGAAACAGAAGGAAAGTCCGAGAAAAGATAATAAAGCTGAAAAGAATAAAATATATATAGCTTTTATAATGTCAGATGGAGATGCCTTCTGGGTTATAGAGAACCAGCAGAATAGAAATTGGGGTCTTGAGAAAGAGCGCAATTTCCCGGTGTCATGGGGTTTTCAGCCGCTGTTGGCGGATGTTGCCCCGGCAGTGTATAAATATTATATAAATAATCAGAAGCCGAATGATTATATGTTTTGCGGACCAGCCGGCGCTGGATACACTTACACTTATCAGCATCCGGATCCTCGTAAATTTCTACGAATGAGCAAACAATATATGGAACGATGCGATTTGAAAATACCATATATTACTAATTGGAACGATTACACAAATTGGCAGGAAGTGGATGTCCCCGAATTTAATCCGATTCTATTTAAGGAGCTGGATAACAGTATTGGATTTGTTCGCGGTATGGGAGAATCGGCATTTGAACCGAATTACAATTTTAAGGATAAACCTTATGTCTTTTGCGGTGAAGGTCTGCACGTCCCGGATAAAGATGATGTTGCAACTGTAAG
>QILJ01000491.1 GCA_003233295.1 Ignavibacteria bacterium
GAAATAATTTTAGATAATCCATTTGGAAATAAGTTTCAAACACAAAAAGAATACAGTTTAGACGAAAATAAAATTAGTATAAAAATGAACCCAGGTGAGATAGTAAAACTTGTAAATCATGAATAAAAAAGAAATGACTATTTTGTTGCCTCCACATTTATAGAAAATATATAAATATTGAATAAACCTCGAAGGTTTTTAAAACCTCGGAAGTTTCTAAATTTTCAAACCCAATTGTAGAGTGACATTCATGTCGCTCCTTATGCAGAAGGATGAATAACTAAACCGCTATGGACTGACTACAAGTCTATAGGTTGGGTTGCTAATAAAATTCGTTTAGAAGCACCAAAAAGCAAATAACAAAAGGTAAATAATTACCAAGTTTCCAATTTTAAGATATTTGTTTTTTTATTTCATAATTGTTTCAGTATAACTCTTTGTATTTTAATAAATTGAGTTTTGGTATTTATTTATTATTTCAATTTTGATGTTTGTCTTTTTGTTCTAATTTTTTAGAAGCTAAAGCAAGATGCATAGTTTTAACTCCGAACTGTGACCAATAAACTGAATAGTTACATGTTTGATGTAGCCGCAGACCTGCCTGCCGGTAGGCAAGCTTTATGTCTGCGTTAAAAATTTTACTGAACCGTATATTTCGCGTAGCAATAAATGAACTAATTCTTTTAGACTTGTTCACTTAAACTCAAGTCAGCATGAAGCTGACGGCTACAGCACAATGATATTGCAAATTGCGTAAGGTGTATTACTAAAATAATCGAAAAACATTTCCCTTTTTCGAAAACTAAATCAAATTGTTATATTTGCAATTCAATTTTTACAAATAATTAACTAGTAGAGGTTTATCATCGCACGGAATAATCAGACATTGATCGAGAAGATTGTATCGCTATCAAAGAGAAGAGGGTTTGTATTTCAATCAAGTGAAATTTACGGCGGCTTGAACGGCTGCTGGGATTATGGTCCATTAGGCGTTGAACTATTAAAGAACATCAAAGAGGAATGGTGGAAATCGATGACTTACCGTGAAGACGTTGAAGGTCTGGACGCTTCAATACTGATGCATCCAAAGGTGTGGGAAGCCTCCGGTCATATTGCAAACTTCACCGATCCGATGATAGACTGTAAACAATGCAAAGCTCGTTTCCGACTTGATACGCTTGGTGATGCCATATCTGAAAAGAAAAAGAAAAAGATAATCCGTGCGTTTGAAGAAAATCTATCAGATGAGAATAAAGGAAAGCTGGACGAAATTTATAATATTCATGAAGAACTGGATGAACGGTTCGAAGCGATATTGGAAAGTAAGCAACTCTCGTTTGAATTGCTGAGTGAAGTTAACTGTCCGAATTGCGGGACAAAAGGACAATTCACCGAACCGAGAAATTTTAATCTCATGTTCAAAACATTTGTCGGTCCGGTAGAAAGTGAAGATAACGTTGTATTCTTACGTCCAGAAACGGCACAGGGAATTTTTGTTAACTTTACGAACGTGCTGAATTCAACACGACAGAAGTTGCCGTTTGGCATTGCACAGATCGGTAAAGCATTCAGAAATGAGATCAACACTAAAAATTTCTTGTTCCGTACTCGTGAATTTGAACAGATGGAGATGCAGTATTTTGTTAAGCCAAGTGATGATAAAAAGCATTACGATGAATGGAAAGAAAAACGAATTGCGTGGTATAAAGATCTTGGTATCAGTGAGGACAAATTAAGATTCCACGACCATCCTGCTGATAAACTTGCACACTACGCAAAAGAAGCAACCGACGTGGAATATGAATTCCCGTTCGGATGGGGCGAGATTGAAGGTATCCACAACAGAACAGATTTTGATCTCAGCAGACATCAAGAATTCTCCGGTAAATCGCAGCAGTATTTTGATGACGAAACAAAGGAAAGATTCATCCCGTATATAATCGAAACTTCTGCCGGTGCAAGCCGTTCGTTCATGGCGTTTATGGTTGATGCTTACCATGAAGAAGAAGTAAACGGCGAACAGCGTATAGTGATGAAATTTAATCCGAAATTAGCCCCGATAAAAGTTGCAATATTTCCACTTGTCAATAAAGACGGAATGCCGGAAGTGGCAAAAGAGATTGAAGCTGATCTGCGTCCTTATATGAAAGTGTTTTACGATTCCAAAGGCGCTGTAGGCAGAAGATACCGCAGACAAGATGAAGCCGGAACTCCGTATTGTATTACTGTGGATAATCAAACCTTGGATGATAGAACTGTTACTGTTCGTCAAAGAGATTCGATGGAGCAGGAAAGAGTTTTGATTGATGAATTGTTGCCTGTCTTACTTAATAAACTTAAGTAATCGGGGACTACTGTCATTAAATACTATACCGGTCGGTTATTTCTTTAGTAATTCGCGCGGGTCTTCCGTTATCGATATTTATCAATGTGAATATACCGTTTCCTTTGGCAGCTAGTTTGTTCGTCTTTTTATTGTAAATCCAAAAATTCACATTAACCTGAGCTCCTTGGAACGATTCCATTTGGGTCTTTACTACTGCTGTATCACCTAATTTTAACGGACGTTTGTAATTTATATTCATGCTCGAAGCCACCCAGTTAAGACGCATTTCAATGAACTCTTCCATCGAGATTTTATAATCCCGTTCCATTTGCTCATATCTGGCTGCGAGGAAATAATCGAGGTATTTTGAAAAATGGACATGATTGTTCATATCGATATCATCCGGACGAACAATAATTTCGGAAGTGAACGCACTGTATATATTAATACTCATATAAGCCTATTATAAACTGGATTGTATTTGTGACATGAAAGGTTTTTACAATCCGTTTCAAATTTGAAAACTATCGTAAACTATAATTCTATTAATTGCTATAAGAATTATACATTGAGAT
>QILJ01000092.1 GCA_003233295.1 Ignavibacteria bacterium
ATTGCAACAATCGGTGTTGAATCATCCTGATGTAAAATTACATGCAAGCCGTTGTTCAAGTCATATTCTTTAAACTCAATTTCTCTCTGCTGTGCTGATAATAGAAGCGAAATTGCTAAAAAGAAAACAATGACCAATTTGTTTTTACCCATTAGTTTCCCCCTAATGATTTAATTGAATTAAAAATGTAAGATTATCTTGGAATAATATGAAATAAAATTCTGAATCAAAAATGAATATTTATTCTTTTTTACATAATGTACATTCAAATAATTTTATGAAATAATATTTTGGTTTCATATTTTGTATTATTGATCTAACAAACAAAACCAGTGACAAAATGAAAAGACGAGAATTTATCCAGAAAGGTATGGTCATCGGCGGTTCCGGACTGCTGATAGCCGCTTTACCAAATATGCCGGGAATTTATTTCAAGGATGATAACTTTGATATTATAATTCTTAAAGGAACTATAATTGACGGTACCGGCAGTAAAAGTTATCCGGCTGATATTGGAATAAAGAATGGAATGATCAAAGAGATCGGCGATCTATCCCGCGCTAAGGCGAAAACTGTTTTGGATGTTTCAAGTCTCATTGTATCGCCCGGATTTATTGATATTCACACTCATACCGATCTAGGCATACTTAGAAACCCCAAAGGAGAGAGTAAAATTCATCAAGGTGTTACTACCGAGATAGGCGGACAATGCGGCGGTTCGTTTGCACCGATCAGTAAAAGAGAATTTGAGAAAGATGCGAAGCAATATAAAGAGAAATACGGGCTTACACTGAAAGGACCTACTTTTGCCGATCATCTTGAGATGATGAGAGATTGGAAATTTTCTGTTAACCAGGCAGATATGGTTGGATTGGGTACAATTAGGGAATTGATCGTCGGCATGAATGACAGACCGGCAACTAAGACCGAAATGGAATTGATGAAAAAAGAGATTCAGGCAGCATTGAACGGCGGCGCTGTCGGGATTAGTTCAGGACTGGAATATACTCCTGGCAGTTTTGCAAGTACGGAAGAATTAATTGAGCTTGCCAACTCAATGCCGAAAGGGATAAATAAATTATATGCAACACACATGAGGAATGAGGATGACACCGGCGAGGAAGCCGTTGCCGAAGCAATCAGAATCGCAAGAGAATCCGGTTCAAGACTTGAGCTATCACATCTTAAAGCTTCGGGTAAAAGCAACTGGCACAAAGCCGATTCATTACTTAGAATGCTTGATGCTGCTGTTGCTGAAGGAATTAAAGCTCATGCCGATAGATACACTTACGTTGCATACCATACCGGCTTGGCAAATTTATTCCCTCTCTGGTCCAGAGACGGCGGCAAAAAGGATTTCATCAAACGGCTAAATGATAAGTCAAACTATAAAAAACTTAAAGCCTATTCCGAGAAAAAAGTTTCAAACCTCGATGGGGCATGGAACGGCGTTGTAATATCTTCTATTAACAATGATGATCTTTCGTATGTAAAAGGAAAATCTGTTCAGCAGATTGCAGACAAAATGAATATGGAGCCGTTTGATACTGCTGTTAAATTGCTGGTCGAATCCGGCGGTAGAGTAAGCATGGTCGGTTTTGGAATGAGTGAAAAATCGACTGAGAAAATTTTGAGTCACCCAAGAGTAATGATAGCCTCCGATGCTTCTGCTCATGCGCCTTATCCCCCGATGAACAAGAATATCCCTCATCCCAGAGCATACGGAACTTTTCCTCGTGCAATAGCAAAGTATGTGAAAGAAAGAAACTTGGTGCCGCTTGAGGAGATGATAAAGAAAATGACTTTAATGCCTGCACAAAAAATCGGCATCAAAGATAGAGGTGAAATTGCAGTTGGTAAGCGTGCCGACATAACAATTTTTGATTACAGCACTATTAAAGATAAAGCAACCTTCATTGAACCGGCTCAATACCCGGACGGAATTCCTTATGTAATAGTGAACGGCAAAGTTGTAATTAAAGATGGAAAACACACCGGCGCTTTGTCTGGAGAGGTTATAACGGTCTAATTTACATATTGCCCCGGATGATCAATTTGATTCAATTGCTGATAATATTGTAAATATTCTTTTTCAGTAACATCATTCTGCCAATGCCCTGTGATTACACCAATTCCGGTGATAACCAGGAATATTATAACAATTCCAAAAGCCACCATCTTTTTAGAAACTTTTTTCTTTGTTACAACATTTTGTAATTGCAGAGTATCATTTATAGGACAAATATCAACACAAGCCATACATGTTGTGCACTCATCGGAGATTACTGTTTTAACTTTGTCCACTTTTATTCTTGATGGACAAATTGCTGTGCACTTTCCACAATCGGTACAAGCATCTGTGTTTCGTGTAATTTTGTTAAAACTTAACAATGAAAGTATCCCGACAAAAGCACCGTATGGGCAAAGATACCGACACCAGAACCCTCTGATAAATATTGATAAAACAAAAAGGACTGCAATAACGATCAATGAGAAGCGGGAAATGTCAGCAAAAAACTCATACATTTTTACATCGGCAATTATGTTGTATGTGCTATTCAAAAGATCACCTAGAACAGCGGCACTCATGGTAAAAATTGCATAAGCAAAAAAGCCGAAAATCAAATATTTTAAACTTCGTAGAGGGTAATCCAACCAGCGCGGAATTCGATAGATCTTCTTGAAAAGTTTCTTCTGTACTTTATCGCCAAAATCTGCTATATACTCCGAGAGTGTTCCGATCGGACAGATCCAACTGCAGAATGATTTTCCGAATACCCACGAAAGAGTAATTATAGCAAGCAGGATGAACATTCCAGCAGGATGTGCGTGGTGGATTGTTCCGGTAAGAATCCAATAGTAAATACTCATTAATGCGCCTATCGGTAAAAAGGCAT
>QILJ01000237.1 GCA_003233295.1 Ignavibacteria bacterium
AGATGTTTTTTAGCTTGAGTCAACGACGTCATTGAACCTACACAGTATGTATTACGGGAATATGCTGATCTGTTCGATGCGTTGAGAAAAAATTCAAAAGTTGCTCTACTTATACGCTCAATCTAAGCTGGTGTAGCGATACAAACTTGATTTCGGCCATTATCTTTTGCTTGATATAGCGCTTCATCTGCTCGCTTTATCCAACTTTCACTGTTTTCTTCTTTTTGATACTCTGCCACACCCAAAGAAACTGTGACGGTTCTATCAGGAAGTCGCACGTTTTTTTCGATCAGTATTCTTAATTGCTCGGCAAGTTCTCTGGCTGAATTCAAATTAAGATCCGAAGCAATAATGACAAATTCTTCACCACCAAAACGATAGAGCGCATCGGTAACTCTCGTTCTCCCTCCGATTATTTCAGCAGCGCGCACTAAAATTTGATCACCGACAATGTGTCCATACTCATCATTAATTAACTTGAAGTGATCAAGATCTAACAAAATTAAAGAAACCGTCGAAGCTCTTCGCGTTTGGGAAACGGTAATCTCTAACAATTTACAGTCCATCGCCCGGCGATTTCCGATACCCGTTAACGGATCTTTAGTGGCTAACTCAGATAATTTTTGATGCTGTTCTTTAATGCTTCTGGAAAAAAAGAGTCCGAAAATACCCGTCGATAGAATAGTGATCACAACACTAATAAAAGTAAAAAGCACTAACTCCTTGTAAAGAATAGGCACCAAAAAAGCCAATGAAGATAGAGTAAGAAGGAATGCCCATCGAGGCGCTAATAAATAGTAAGCCGCCACCACTGTCGGATATATCCAATAAATATTGACAGCACCCTTGACGTAAATGCTAGTAATAGCCGCCAATATAGGAAGGACTGCCAAAATAATGCTCGGATAGACGGTTTTGCGAGTTTTATAAGTGTAGATAAAAAGGACGACTAAACTAACGCCGATGGCTAGGTCGACCGCTACCATAATCCAGTCACCTTGAATCAACCGAAAAAATAACAAAGGGGCGACCGCACAAGCACCAAAGGCACTTAATATAAGTAATAGATGTTCTTGGTTAGTTCGTTTCATTACTATGCTAGCGTATCCAACGTCCCTATTTTAGAGCATAAACTTACTTCTGTATTGCTCTAAAAAGTTCTCTACAATAAGATCCAATCAGTCGCTGAACTCTACTCTTGATAAGCATAGCATACATTGAACGTCGTTGTGTTTATTGCGTTGAAGCCATTTGTGTATACCAGGGATAGAATACTGCACACCAAACGTCTCTTTTATGTAGCGACATATTTCATGCATATGAAAACAGGTGTGCTCTCCCTTCGGGCGAGCTTTAAAGGCACCTACTCTGCGTTGACATCACGGGAGTGTCCATATATGGCTTGGTAAAGTTGTTTTTATCTTAAGTTTAAGATTTAGGTTGATTGCTAGAATTAATTGCTAGATACTTGAGTATTCAAGTAATAGTCAAGTTAATATAATGAAAGAAATATCACAAAATATATGCTTCATAATGAATTTGTGGACATTAAACACAATGATTTCAAAAAAAATCGATGGTAAATTAGGTTCAATTCATGGAATAAGTTTTACAGAATATATGATCCTATTCCATCTAAAGAGTAGTGATGCAGAATCAATGCGCCGCATTGATTTAGCTCAAACCCTTGGATTAACAGCTTCTGGTGTAACTAGGCTTTTATCTCCAATGGAAAAAATAGGGTTAATTCGAAAGGGAATAAATGAAAGAGACGCAAGAGTTAGTTTAGTCAAAATAACCTCATCAGGAGAGAGAATTCTAAACGATGCAACTCTTGGTCTAGAAGAAATATCAAATTCTCTATTACAAAGTGTTACCGAAGGTGGTTTGCAAAAAACATTAAACGTTTTTAAGGCGATAAAACAGTGAAAAAAAGTATTGTGAGTAGAGTAATAATTGTTTGTGGTCAAACTGGTGCAGGTAAAACAACATATTCATTAAAAATATCAAATGAAATAGAGGCTGTGAAATTTTCAATTGATCCATGGATGCAAAACTTATTCTCAACAGATATGGAATCTTTTGATTTTAATTGGATGATGGAAAGAATTGAACGTTGTCAGATACAAATATGGGAAATTGCGAAACAAATTATTAATAACAAAGCAAATGTTGTATTAGACCTTGGATTTACCACCAAATATCAAAGAAAACTGTTTATTGATAAAGCAAAAGAGTTGGGTATAAATGCAGAGATTCACTATATCAGCACTCCGACTAATATTAGAAAACAACGAGTAATTAAAAGAAATACCCAGAAAGACCCCAATGTTTACGCTTTTGAAGTTACTGATCAGATGTTTCAATTTATGGAGCCTAGATTTGAGTATCCGAGTGATGATGAATTGAATAATGGAATTGTCATTTCTGATACGGGAAGTAAGTAAATGCCTAACAAGTGCGTCAACGCTGTGAATTGCTGGTTACGCTGATCGTTAGCTTTTTAAGAAATTGTATTAGCACGTGAAGAAATAAAAAATGAAAAATAGAATAAAGCAAAAAGAAAATAAAGGCAGAGGTCCTTTAGCAAGAAAAGTGATTGACTCAGCCCGACAACAACTGCAAAGAAAAGTTACCAATTTAAGCGATTGGAAAGAAGGAAAGTTAAGGTCGGAGGAATACCAGAAGAGTATAATTTCAGAGGAGAGACTGAGTGAGCTAGATCCACTTCACGCGCTTTATGTATACAGTCAAAATCATCTATCTGTCTTAATTGAACAAATATCCGAATTGCCAATACTGGATAAACTGGCGGATAAATATGCAGCTGCATCAGAGGAGTATATGCCGTCAGGTCCTCCAATGAGTCCATTAACAGCTTCATATTTCACATG
>QILJ01000575.1 GCA_003233295.1 Ignavibacteria bacterium
CAAGCTGGAGTAATGCGGGGTTAGCGAGATCTCATGCAATAAATGAAGTCTTTGTTACCTAAATTTTCTTTCCTATTGCATAATCTCGGTTAAAGATAACGATTAAGAAAGGAAAAAATCTGTTGTCTGAGATCCAATATCTGATTTATCCCCCAATTCATTTTTTATTAACAACCCAGTATAAACCCGGAATGATCAATAACGAAAGAAACATCGAAACACCCATTCCTCCAATCATTGAAACAGCTAACGGCTGCAGCATTTCGGCTCCTTCGCCAAATGCTAAGGCTAAAGGCAGAAACCCGAATATAGTGGCTAATGTAGTCATTAGTATCGGACGGAATCGTACTCTCCCCGCCATTAAAAGAGCTTCCGCTACATCATTATTTTTTCGCAGATATTTTTCAGCATAATCGATCATTAGAATTCCATTATTTACAACCACTCCGATAATCATTATCATTCCCATAAATGCGGAAATATCAAGCGGGATTGAAGTGATCCAAAGTATAAGAAATACACCGCTTACCGATAAGACCGTTCCCAATAAAATTACAAAGGACGTTTTAAATGATTTGAACTCAAAAAGGAGTATTGTAAATACTAATAATATTCCAAAGGAAAGTATTAGAATTAATTCATCAAATGCATTCTGCTGGCTTTCGTACTGCCCGGCAATCTGTATCGTAACACCCGGAGGTAACGGTATGTTATCCAACATTGTCTTCACATCTTTAATTGTACTACCTAGATCTCTATTTGATATTTGGGCTTCAATGTTAATAACCTGACTTAAATTTTCGTGCTGAATATCAGATTTGCCAGGTGATTTTTTTACATTAACAATCTCATTTAATAAAAGCATTCGGTCAATTGACGCAAGATAAATAGGCATTCTTTTTATCTCTTCAAGTTTATCAAATTGAGATTTTGGATATCTCACACGGATCGGAATAACTTTTAAGCCATCAAGCATTTTACCGGACTCTTCTCCCCAAAATGCCATGCGCAAAGTTCTATTTACTTCCTCCACTGTTAACCCGTATCTGCTTGCAGCTTCTGCATTTACCGTAAAAGTCAACTCCGGTTCACCGTTTTCAAAACCTTTATAAACATCAACAGCGCCTTTAACATTTTTCAATGAATCGGCAATTTCTGCCGCAGCGTTTTGAACTACTTTGAGATTCTTTCCAAACACTTTTATTACAATTGGCGCGATCTCACCGCTTAAATCATTAAGTCTATCCGGTAAAACTTGAAAGAGTTTTAGTTCAAGTCTGGGTTCGTTTTTTTTATCGAATGCTCTCAGTTCATCCATAATTTCAAATGAAGAACGACTCCTATTCTTTTTAAGACTAATTACAAAATCGCCATCGTTAGTGTGTGTGCGGGGATGAGCCAAACTTCTGCCGGTTCGCAATGAATATGTTTTGACTTCCGGAATGGTCATGATATATTCGGCAATGCTTTTTAACATACTTTTTGTTCCTTTGATGGAGCTTCCGGCAGGCGCTAGATAATCATGTACAATTGTTCCTTCATCCCATTCCGGTAAAAATCCGCTTGGAATTTTTTCGTATGAATAGTATGCGACGCCGGCTAACAGCAAGATGATCAAAGCTAATAAAGATGGAACTTTAAGAAACATTCTAAATGATCTTTGCTGAGCTTTTACCATTTTAGGAATTATCTTTCCTGGTTTCTTTTCCTTTTTTGAAATAAATAACACTGCAAGAGCAGGCGTGATGAACATTGCGAGAAGCATTGAGACAAAGATCGCAATTGAAAGTGTTGAAGCTAACGCTCTAAAAAATATTCCGGGAACTCCGGATAAAAAGATAAGCGGAATAAATACAACAAGCGTTGTGAGTGTCGCTCCTAATAATGGAGATATTATTTCAGATGTTGCATCAACTATTGCCTGCTCACCTGAATGTCCCTCCTCTAAATATCGTTCAATATTCTCAACGACAACAATAGCATTATCGACCAATATTCCTATGGCAGCGGCAAGTCCGCCCAAACTCATTAAATTTAAAGTAATACCGAATAACTTCATGAATACAAATGAGATCAATAATGCGACAGGAATAATAATTATAGTAACCAATGTAATTCTGATCCGTTTCAAAAATAAAAACAATATCAAAAAAGTCAGCAAAGCCCCGAAAAATATAGCGTCGCGCACACTTGCTATAGAACTTTTAATAAAATCAGTCATATCGTACCACTTACTGATTTTAACATCCGATGGAATTGACGATTGCAGCTGCTTCCAACTCTCTTTCACTTTATTCATTATCTTTACCGCATTAGTACCGGGCTGCTTAATTATTGTTATGAGAACAGCCGGCTTTAAATCACTTTCACAAGCGATAAACGTTTCTTTCAAAGCCGGTTCAACATCAGCAACATCCGAAAGAAATATCGGCGTGCTGCCGTCGCGGGCAATAATTGTTTTTTTAATATCCGAAATATCTTTAAATCTGTTATCGGCAATATTCAGATATAACTTGTTTGATTCTTCAAGCCTGCCTACAAACTTTAAATCATTTGTTTGTTTAAGTGCGTTTTCAATATTTCTAAAATCGATATGATATGCAGCAAGTTTTGCTGGATCTAAATTTACTCTGTACTCGCGCTCCTTTCCTCCCATTACTTCAACATTAAAAACTCCCGGAATGGAAGCAAGCTGCGGACGAATAGTATAAACAGCCAAATCTCTCAACTCAAGTAAACTTTGTTTATCGGAGGTTAAACTATATCCCGCAACCGGGTAAGTACTTGTAGTGAATCTGCGTATTTCAAGCCGGACTCCTTTAGGCAGTTGATTTTGAATACCGCTTATTTGAGCTTGGACAAGTTGATAAGCCCGGAACATATCCTGGT
>QILJ01000068.1 GCA_003233295.1 Ignavibacteria bacterium
TTAAAATTTCCCCCGAAGGTTTCTGGATGTCGTCAACTGGCGGTGCGGGATACTATTTGAATGAATTATCCGATTATCAAACTTTCCTTACTAAATCGGAAGGACTTCATAGTCAGAACCTCACAACTATGAATATCGCCCAAGATGGTAAGATCTGGTTCGGTATGCAGAATGGAGTAATAGATATTTATGATCCGGAGAATGGTTCAATAAAAGAAATACTTGATATTTTCCAATCCAACTACACAGCCAAAATGATCACCGATTTTCTAATCTCAGGTGACACGAACTTTGTATCAACCGAATTTGGTTTATCTTTGATAAACACTAAAATCTTTGCTTTTATTGAAACTGTTACAAAATTTGGTGATTTCCCTTCTGCACAGAAAGTTTATAGTGTGAGTGTAATTAACAATAAGATATATGCCTCTACTAAAAACGGTGTTGCTGTCCAAAAAGACGGTGCAACAAATCTCTCTGCTCCGGAATCATGGGTCAGTTATGAAGCAGGCGTTGCAATTCCTGCTGGAGAAACTTATTCAACAGTTTATTTTGATAATAGAATAATTGCTGCGACTAACAGAGGATTAGTCCAGTTCGACGGTACAAATTGGTCGCAGTATGCATATAATAAACGCATTTACGATCTTGAAGTAGTTGGAAATAAACTTTACGTACTTTTTGCAAATTCATTGAACACTTATGACGGTTCAAATGATGAAGTTATTTTTACATCGGATGGTAATAAGTTTTATAGGATGGATGTTTCTTCGAATACAATATTAATAGCGACTGATCTCGGTGTTATAAAAATAGAATCTGATCTATCTGAAACTATTATTCCGAACGGACCGATCAACAATTCATTCCTCAGTTTAGCAGTTGATAAAAACAGCGCACTATGGGTAAGTACAGGAAACGATAAAGGCGGTGTTGGTTTCATGGAGTTCAAAGATGGTATATGGACAAATTATAATACAACTACTTTTCCTGAACTTCCAAATAATAATTATCACAAAGTTTCCGCTGACGATTACCAAGTTTATCTCTCAAATTGGGGAGCAGGATTGACAATAGAAGAGGATGGTCATTTTTCATATCTCAATGCCCAAAACTCTGAATTGGTTGGTATTCCGGTTGATCCGAACTATGTTGTTATACGAAATGCGGCTCGCGATTCCAACGGTGATCTATGGATATTCAACCACGTATCGGCTGATGAAAAACCTATAATCCAATTAACAAAAGATTCTGTCTGGCATCATTATGAATTTCCATTCTTTCAAATGAGCGGGAAAATTTTTATAACCGACGGAATCATTGATGAATACAACACAAAATGGTTCAATGTCATCAGTCGAGGACTATTTTACTTCAATGAAAACGGAACGCCCGAAGATGAAACTAATGATGTGTGGGGCTGGTTAAAAGAATCCGATGGGTTAAACAGTATGGATATTACTGCGCTTGCAGTTGACGGGCGGGGCGAACTTTGGATCGGTACACCAAACGGGGCAAATGTTCTTGCAAATCCTTCTTCACCGCGATCAAGGATCACAAGCATTTATGCTTTACGGCAGCAGTCCATCACATCTATTGCAGTTGATCCTCTTAATAATAAGTGGGTTGGGACGTATCAAGGTGTGTTTGTTTTAACTCCTGACGGGACATTTCTTATTGAACAATTCGATAAAAACAACAGTCCTCTTCCCTCTAATGAAATTACAAGTATTGCAATCGATAAAAATTCCGGACTGGTTTACATAGGTACTAACTTCGGTGTGAGCACACTGACTACTTCATCGATCAAACCGAATCAAAACTATGACAAGTTATTTGTTTATCCGAATCCATTTAAGCTAGATGAAAATTTGGAATTGTCTATAGACGGATTGATGAGCAACACTACAATAAAAGTGTTAACCGTATCCGGTGAATTGATCCGTGAATTTATTACTCCGGGTGGCAGAATCGGATTCTGGGATGGAAAAGATGAGAACGGAAATTTTGTAGCATCGGGAATTTATATAATCGTTGCCTATGATGAAGAAGCGGAAAATGTAGCAACAACAAAAGTAGCGGTAATTAGAAAATGATGTTTCTTTCATTCAGTACTTATCTTTCAGTATGATAGATTTAATTGATGTTTCAATTCAGTTTACCGGCAAGCCTTTATTCGAAGCGGCAAACATTAAGATCAATAAAGCCGATAGGATTGCTCTTGTGGGAGCAAATGGCACTGGTAAATCCACAATACTGAAAATGATTGCCGGACTTGAGGAACCTTCATCCGGTAAAATACTTAAGCAGAAAAATATCAGCATCGGATATCTTCCGCAAGAACATTTGATCGATTCAAAACTATCAGTATTTGATGAAGTTAAATCTTCCATAAAAGTAATTACCGAAATTGAAACCAAAGAAAAAGAGATCCATATTCAGCTTGAAGACAAATCCCTATCAGAGGAAGAACATGATACTCTGCTGCATAAACTTGGCGACCTTGAACACATAAAATATAAAGTTGATTATTATTCCGTCGACTCTAACATAAAAAAAGTTCTAGTCGGACTTGGATTTAGTGAAGAGAATTTTGTTCAGCAGATAAACACTTTTTCCGGCGGCTGGCAAATGAGAATTGAACTGGCAAAAATTCTCCTCGGCGGTAATGATATTATACTGCTCGACGAACCGACAAATCATTTGGATATTGACTCGCTCCAATGGTTAATAAATTTTCTAGCGAATTTTAAGGGCGCTTTACTTCTTGTTTCGCATGATAGATTTTTTATTAATAAACTTACAACAAGAACACTCGAAATTTTCAATAGGAAGTTAACTCTCTTCAACGGGAATTATGACGCTTATCTCAGATTCAAAGAAG
>QILJ01000410.1 GCA_003233295.1 Ignavibacteria bacterium
CCTTGACCGCTGGTACATCCTCTTGCCAGTTTTGCGCCATACCCCATTAGCGCCCCGCCTATAAATGCAAGAACTAATCTCTTTTTGTTTGAAATTCTTGGACCTTTCTCGATCATGATCTTGTTCCTGCCTGAAATCGCCCCGGAAATAAATCCTCCGATAACCAGACCGATTATTTCAAATATCATCCAATTTTTCCAAGGACTTTCAGTCCCGTCACCAAGATATCCTTCGTAAAATGAATTGTTTTCAACAGTACTCGGACTGACTTTTTCAACTCCGACAGCAACAACCGTACTTAGCGCAGCTGATGCTCCTAATCCCCTTCCCATAATCACGAAAGCCGACAGTAAGACCAAACCTAACAAAACTCCAATCAAATATGGATTGGTGTAATGTTTAGGAGTCAACTCTCCAGCTTGTGCATTATCATGATCATGATGTGAGAACCATTCTTTGATCATACTCATAACTTATTCTCCATTAAATATGTTTCTTTGAAAAATGAAACTCTATAAATATTAATACGTTGCAAACCAATGACTGTACTGTCCGGCAGCAACAATTACAAATCTCAAGATCAATCCGCCAAGTATTACCATCAAAGGTGCAATTGGTGTATGATGAATTTTATGATTAACCGCTAACAACTGAATGATTAATGGAATTATAATTCCCATACCAATTACAAACACCCAGAAAGTTGCTGCAAAATTACCATTGAGAAGTAAGTCAGCAGCAGAGGACTGAACTTCTGTAGCGGTTTTCAATCCGATTATAAAAAGTGCAATAATAAATAACTCAATTATCAGGAATGCATTATCCGCCTTGGCAAGTAATTCTCTTTCATAAACACTTTTAGCAATAACATGCACAAACGCTGCCGCACCGGATAATCCGGAGATCAAGAATAATAACCATAGTATTGATGAACTCCAAAGCGGTCGCGCCCCGAGTGAACTCAAAAGAACACCGGTATATAAACCGATACCAGCTCCAAAGAACATCGTAATTACACCAAGATTCTTTATTAAATTCTTCTTCAAGAATAGATAACCTCTGATATTAGCTAGTGCCGGTATTTTATCCATTAACATTTTCGGTGGTTTTAATAAAGCATTAACAATTAAGATCGGGTAAACCAATATCAATATCCACGAACCCCAAGACATTGCAGAAGTGATCTGGAATGTAGTGTACAATCTCCATACATAGAGTTTATGCGCCAAGTCCAGAAAAAGCGCACCCATTCCTAAACTTAATAGAACGATACTCATATACGGGAGATAAAAACATGAACAATTCTCTTCATCTGTTCTTCCTTTAAACAAGAAATATCCCGAGATCAGCATCATTCCGGCAACCATTCCACCAAGGAATAAATAAACAGGAATTTCCCATCCCCAAACGTGCAGGCTTGGGTCAATCAAATAATTGTGACGAGTTGTTGTTATTTCATTCATAGTTTATGCCTACGTTTAATCTTTAAAATCTCCAAAATATTAGATTATTATTCCCTAACTTTCTCTTAATTTTATTTCTTAATCTTAACTCTTAATCTTTTTTAATACAAAAAACGAAAAATGATCAAGAATTCAGAGTAGGATTAAGATTAAGAATTTTTTCTCAGAGCCTACTCTTCACTTCGTTTATGTCAAATAATATATATTTGGTTTTGTTCCGGCTTCGGGTAATAACGAATGATGCTTCCTTGAATCCAATAATTGTCTTACCTTACTGCCAGGATCATCCAAATCTCCAAAATACATACAGTGTGTCGGACAAACGGATACACATGCAGGGTCCAATCCGTCTTCGACTCTATGAATGCAGAAAGTACACTTATCAACATATCCTTCGGGATGAACATAACGTGCATCATACGGACAAGATGCGATGCAAGCTTTACATCCGATGCAATCTTCGTGAGTAACTAATACAACACCGCCAACATCATGATAATGACTTGCTCCGGTTGGGCATGCTGATACACACGGTGCATCTGTACAATGATTACAGCGTTCCGTTCTGATTTCCATCTGAATTGTCGGGAATGTTCCTTTTGCTTCGGTCTTTACCCAATCTCTGCAGTATCCTTCAGGTACGTTGTTTTCGGCTTCGCAGGCAATTACACAATCTTGGCATCCCACACATTTTGCGGTGTCTATTACCATTCCAAATCTTGCCATCTTTATGCCTCCCAATCAATAGTTACAAAATTCACATTCATCCCGGTTCCTCCCATGATAGGATCAATATTATACTTTGAAATCAATCTTGAATCGCTGCCGCCTTTTAAGTATGTAGTTTTCATCTGCTTGGAAGTTTGTCCAAATCCGTGAACCATAAAAACACAATCTGTTCTTATCCTTTCAGTTGCTTTTACTTTCACTTTACCGGACTTTTTACCTTCTGTATTTTTAAGATTTACATAATCACCGGATTTTAATCCTAAACGGTCGGCAATATTTTTATTTATCCAAACTTCGTTTTCGCTCATAATATCTTTAAGATATTTATAAGATTGAGTTTTGCTGAATGTATGCACCGGTGCTCGTCCAAATAGTAATCTGAAATATCCGGGAGGCGCTTCTTCGTGTTTTGTATATTTGGGAACCGGATCAAATCCATGTTCTTCTAACTGCAAAGAATAAAATTCAATTTTCCCGGACGGAGTGAAAAAGTCCGGTTGAACGCCTTCTTCAAAATAGATCGGTTCTTTTTCCCCGGTTACTACGCCTTTTTTCTTTAACTCGGCTAAGCTTAAACCGGCTTTCTTCAACCTTGCATCCAAATATTCTTCAACGTGATTCCACGGGTAATATTTGCCGAGTCCTAATTTCTCCGCCAATTTCTTGGCAATCCACCAGTTAGGTTTCTGGGTCGTGAGGTGTATCGATAACAGGCTGACGCAGTGAAACAAAATTCTGCTTGAATGGCGCAGTATTAAGATCATCATATCTTTCAAGGTAAGTCGTTTCAGGCAGTACAACATCTGCCCATCCGGCAATTTCACTAGGAACGATATCAACCACTACCATCAAATCTAAATTCTGAATAGCTTTAATTGTTTCATCTCTATTCGGCAAAGCCTGAAGCAAATTTGTTGCATAGACAAACCAGCCTTTTATCGGATATGGCTTGCCAGTAATTGTTGCTTCTCTTATTCCCGTTGATAATTGCTCACCTTCAGCAAATGGATATTTATGACCAGGATTATC
>QILJ01000265.1 GCA_003233295.1 Ignavibacteria bacterium
TTATATAAAGGGTTTTAGATTTTCTTTATTGATATTATTTGTTGTAATATTTCCTAAAGAAATTTTTTCTCAGTATGTAGCTTCCTTAGACACTGTTCAATCAGGTGTTGGTCAAACCGTAGAATATAAATTATCAATAAATAATTTTAAGCCTATAAATGCTTTTCAATTGGATATAATCCTTCCATCCTCTTTAATCTATGTTAATTCATCTGCTAAATTAACAAGCCGTGCAGCAGGTCATCAACTTGCTGCTTCACTTTTAAGCGATAGTAAAACTTTAAGAATTATATCTTATTCTACTAATTCAACTAATTTTATAGGTAACAGCGGAGCTATTCTTACATTTAAAAGTAAAGTAAATGATAAAAGTCCACCGGGAATATATCAACTTGAAATTAAAAACCCTGTAATTACAGATACAAGCGGACAAAATTTAACTACCGGATTCAATAACGGGCTATTTACTTTGTTAGCCCCTGATATACAAATAGATAATAATTCAATAGACTTCGGCAGAGTACCCTTAGGACAAAACGTATCACGAACAATCAACATTACAAACTCCGGCAATCAATCATTAAATATCAGTAAATTTTCATCCAACAGCACAGAGATTGGATTTTCTGATTCATTGTCTGTAAGTATAACACCGGGCGGAAGTATTCAAAAAATTATACAGTTCAATCCGCAGATAAAGGGAAATAAATCAGTTCAATTATTAGTTAAAAGCAACGACCCTAACGATTCAGTAAAATATGTGAACGTTACGGCAGTTGCCTTCGCAGTTAATGAGATACATGTCGGTTCTATTAACGGAAGGTCCGGTACACAAGCCATATTAAAAATAAGTGTTAATAATATGGAACCGTTTTCGGCGCTTGAACTTAATTTGGTACTTCCGGCACAGATGAAATATATACAGGGTTCAGCAAAATTTTTAGGCAGAACTACCGATCATATTATTTCAGTTGATACGGCAAACATTAATAACTTAAAAATCATTGCTTATTCTCCAGGCAACAACAACTTTACTGGGAATAATGGCGAACTGATAAGTTTAGGTTTTAACCTTTCCGGTCAAGGAGGCAGCTATAGTATAAATATAGATAATGCTATCATTAGCTCTTCTACAGGGGAAAACATCATATCCGCTTATTACGGCGGGTCACTTAGGATTGCATCACCGAGAATATATTTACCGAAAAACAGTTATAATTTTCAGCCTGTATCCGTTCTTGATTCAAGTACCGCTGCTATTACAATTCAAAATACCGGTGATGATACACTTAAGATTACTTCTATAATTACTAATTCCAATAAATTTAGAATCCTCACTAATTTACCTATTATTATAGTACCTAATTCTTCGGATACATTAAATGTTACTTATCACAGTTCAATTAAGGGCAATTACACAGGTAGAATTACTTTATTTCATAATGATGTTGTACGTAACCCTTCATATATTTCAGTCAACGGTAGTTCATTCGACCCGAATAAACTTTATGTAATTCCGAATCAAGGATTAAAAGGAGAAATCATTCCGCTCTCTTTTGATATTGATAATTATGATAAATTTGTAGCATTTCAGTTTGACGTAAAATTACCTTCCGGTTTGGAATATCAACAGGGTTCTGTTCAATTGTCAAACCGTGGAGTAGATCATTCCATAAACGCTTCAACACTATCCAACGGCAATGTACGAATAATTTCATATTCACTTAACCAAACTCCTTATGTTGGTAACAACGGCGAAATTGTTAAATTTAATGTCCTGTTAAATAATAACGCAGGTACTTATCCAATTCAATTGTTAAACGTATCAATAGGTAATGCACAAAATCAAAATATTACTTCTCAAGTTGTTGACGGTATTATTACTATTCTCGAACTGCCTTCTGTCCCAGTACTCCTAGCACCTTCAAACGGAGCGTTAAATGTAAGTACAACTCCTACATTAATTTGGAACTCTGTAACAACTGCTGATACTTATAACCTTCAATTAGCCACTGACGCAAGCTTTACTACTATAATAAAAGATACCTCACAGACCGACACAAGCTATCAAGTTACAACTGCATTAACAAACAGTACAAAATACTACTGGAGAGTAAGTGCAACAAATGCCGGAGGTACCAGTAATTGGAGTGCTGAATGGAGTTTCACAACTAAAAGAAATACCTATAGTATTAATATTCAAATTCAATGGAACATAATCTCAATACCAGTTGCTGCATTAGATATGACAAAGAGTAATCTATTTAGTACCTCAGTTTCTTCTGCCTTTTCATTTAGAAATGGTTATACAACAGCCGACACATTGGAAAACGGTAAAGGATATTGGTTAAAGTTTGACAGCACACAAACAGTTCAAATTACCGGTACATCAATTACCGACACGACAATTGCAGTTACTTCCGGTTGGAATTTAATTGGTGGATATGATAAACCACTTCTCGTTAACAATATAACAAGTACCCCGTCCGGAATAATTAGTTCTTCATTTTTTGGTTATGATAACGGATATTTTCTCCCCGACACATTAAAACCCGGTAAAGGTTATTGGCTGAAAGCAAGTCAAGACGGAGTGTTAAATATTTCATCTGCGGCAACAGCAAGCACTAACTTACCTTTGGCTGCACTCAGCAAAGGTACTTATAACATAGTTAATAATACACAGCAAGACTGGGGTAGAATAATAGTATCAGATGCAAAAGGAAAGAGCAGTGTGCTTTATATGGGTAAAGATATAGGCGAACTAAACAAATATGAACTACCTCCCAAACCACCAATGGGTGTATTTGATGTAAGATTTAGTAGTAATAACACTTATGTAGAAAATATGACCGGTACAA
>QILJ01000290.1 GCA_003233295.1 Ignavibacteria bacterium
ATGTTGAGCAGGCAACGGCAATTCTTCCAATCCCCGAACATTATTCTTCACTGTTGATCTTACCTTGGGATCATTCCTTTGCTCATACTGTCGGGATTTATACATTGATGAAAAACGGCGCAAGTATGGCATCGGTGCAAGTAGGTGAAACACCGATGGAAACATTAAAGAACATCCCTATAAATATTAAGGAAACTAAACCAACATTTTTATTAAGTGTACCCGCATTAGCAAAGAATTTCAGAAAGAATATTGAAAGCGGTATACGAGGTAAAGGTAAAAAAGTTGAAGCGCTATTTCACAAAGCTTTGAAGCTTGCTTACGAATATAACGGCGATGGGTACAGACGAGGAAAGGGATTGAAGAAGTTAAAACTTCCACTACTCAAATTTTATGACAAGATACTTTTCAGTAAGATCAGAGAGGGTTTTGGCGGAAGACTTGAATTCTTTATCGGCGGTGGCGCTTTACTTGATATTGAGCTGCAGAGATTTTTCTATGCAATAGGAATTCCTATATTTCAAGGTTACGGTTTAACTGAAGCGGCGCCTGTAATTTCCGCAAATGTTCCCGTACTTCATAAGATGGGTTCGTCAGGGAGAGTGGTAAAAGATCTGGAGCTAAAAATTGTTGACGATGATGGGAACGAAGTTCCACAAGGCGAGAAAGGCGAAATAATCTGTAAAGGTGAAAATGTGATGGCGGGTTATTGGAAGAATGATAAAACCACTGCTGAAACAATTGTTGACGGATGGCTTCATACTGGCGATATGGGATATCTTGATAAAGACGGCTTCCTTTATGTGCTTGGACGATTCAAAAGCTTGCTGATCGGCAGCGACGGAGAGAAATTCAGTCCCGAGGGAATTGAAGAAGCTCTGGTTGATCAGTCACCGTATATTGAACAAGTGATGCTGTATAACAATCAATCACCTTACACGGTTGCACTTCTTTATCCGAATGCGGCAGCAATAAAAGAGAAGGTAAAAGAAAAAGGCTTAACCTGCGATACCGAAGAAGGCAGAAATTATGCTTTGGATATAATTCAAGGTGAAGTAAATAAATATAAGAAAGGGGGAGAATATGAAAATATGTTCCCCGAAAGATGGCTGCCATCAGCAATTGGAGTTTTAGGTGAAGGATTTACCGAAGAAAATAAATTCTTGAACAGCACATTGAAAATGGTAAGAGGAAAAATTACCGAGTTCTATATGAACAGAATTGAGTTTCTCTACACTTCTGAAGGAAAGAATATTAAGAATCATCAGAATCATAAAATCCTTTCTTACTGGGAAAAATAGAAGAAAGACTCATTTTGAATTATTGTTTTATAATGCCTTGCTCTTAATTGAGTTGGGCATTTCTTTTCCATTGCCAATACTTTTAATGTTCGTTATTTTTACTTTCTTTAAAAATAATTTTAGAATGAAAATTAAATGAAAATTGCACTCTGCCAGATCAATCCGATAATTGGGAATATTGAAGGCAATAAAAAAAAGATTTTAGACGGTTACCAAAAGGGAATTGATAGTGGTGCAGATCTAGTGATATTTCCTGAACTGGCTCTTACTGGTTACTCGCCTCAAGATCTGATAGAGAAGAAAGAATTTAGGTTAATCGTCAAAGAAGCGACTGAGAAAATTGCTGAACATACAGTTTCTGTTGGACTTATTTTTGGGACTATATCGGAAGAATTTGATAATGTTGGTACTGGATTATACAATTCTGCAGTATTATGTTATGAAGGGAAAGTCCAATTTACTCAGTACAAAACTTTGCTTCCAAATTACGATGTATTTGATGAAGTCAGATATTTTGAATCTGCAAAAGACGTTTACGTAGTTCCATTCAAAGGCGAAAGGCTTGGTATATCAATCTGCGAAGATATTTGGAATGATGCTGATTACTGGAAACAAAGAAGATATTATCGTGATCCCGTACAACGTTTGGTAGATAAAGGATCAACAATTCTGATAAATATTTCAGCTTCACCATATGCTTACGGTAGAAGGAAGGAAAGATACGATATGCTTTCAACCCTTACCAAGACAAACCAATTACCATTAGCATACGTCTGTGTTGTCGGTGCACAAACCGATCTTATTTTTGATGGTGCGAGCATGTGCCTTAACTCCGATGGTGAACTTGAGTTGATGGGAAAAGCTTACGAGGAAGATTTTTTCATTTATGATACTCATGAGAAATATGAACCTATAACATATGTAGAAGCATCATATGAAGAAGAGGTTTTAAGCGCTCTTACATTAGGATTAAATGATTATCTTGATAAGACCGGGTTTAAAAAAGTTCTAGTTGGACTTAGCGGCGGTATTGATTCTGCATTAGTTACCTATATTGCTGTTAATGCAGTTGGCAAGGAGAATGTTCATGTAGTAATGATGCCTTCAAAGTTCTCGAGTGAAGGTAGTGTGAAAGATTCTGAAAAGCTGATTCGCAATCTTGGAATTAGCTCGGATAAAATTTCAATTGAGCCTGTTTTCGAAAAAATACTGGAAGTCCTTTCACCTAAATTTGCTGGGAAACCTGCTGACGTTACTGAAGAGAATATCCAAGCAAGAATACGCGGTTTATATTTGATGGCGCTCTCTAACAAGTTTCATTACTTACTATGTACTACGGGCAATAAATCTGAAATGGCTGTTGGTTATGCTACACTATATGGTGATATGAGCGGTGCGCTCGGTGTAATTGCCGATGTTTACAAAACTGAAGTTTATAAAATTGCCAAATATATTAACCGAGAGGAAGAGATCATTCCGATCGAGATTATTGAGAAAGCTCCTTCTGCAGAATTGAGATTCGATCAGAAAGATGAAGATTCTTTACCGCCTTATG
>QILJ01000515.1 GCA_003233295.1 Ignavibacteria bacterium
AAAAGGTGAAATTGTAAAATCTATAAACGCTTAGAGCGAGTTAGTCGTCTATGCATTAATGCTTTTCTAATGCATAGATTGGGTTAAATTTTGTGACTTCGTAGAAATTTGATATTTCATCTTTTTAATTAATAAAATTGTATTTTTACCATTATCGTAATATCTAAAGAGAGCCAAATGAAAAAATTAATATTTCTGCTTTTTATAACTACGCTTCTAATTTCTGAAACGATGTTAGCACAAAGGAAAACTACCGGCTTAGATATTAAATTCGGAATTCATCCCCCGGTGTTTCATTTTGATGAGCTTTATAATACAGGATATGGAATTTATTTCGGCGGGCTGTTTCCTTTCACTAAAGATCTGCAATTTACGCTTTATACAGGGTATCTTTCATGGAGTTTCGATAATAAAGCAATGAATCTTAAATACACAAACGAATATTATACTAACTTTGATATTGAAGCCCCTATGAGTCTTGTTCCACTGACTATCGGGATAAAATATTATGCAGCTAGAACCAAGGTTAAACCTTATTTTTCTGCAGACTTTGGTTTCTTTTATCATTGGCAGACTGTTAATGGTACATACACTTGGAAAAGTCCTACCGGTAGCGAAGATACTTATGTTCTCTCAGATCAAACAAGTTCAGGAATTCGTACTATGTTAAGCGTTGGTGCAGGAGTTGCAATTCCACTTTCCAAAACTATTGATTTGGACTTTCAGATCAAGATGCATGCTTTGTACAATGCTCAGTCTATCAGCAATCCGGGCGGCGACGGTCAAATAAATGGATCCTCTTCAACATTGTACTATATGGCTTTTTTGGTAGGAATAAACTATTATTTAGAAAATTAATTCAGCAGAAGGATGACGATGAAAAACTATATTATAATTTTTTGTTTAATGATTTTTACCGGGTCGATTTATGGACAAGCGGATTATGGCTTTACCCTAAAAGGAGGGGTCAATTTTCCAGTTGGGGACTTTGTAAAATATTATAATGCAGGTTTCGGCGGTTTTGGAGGATTGTTTTACAACATTAATTCTACAACAAGAATTTCATTCACTATTGGCTACAATAGCTGGGCATTAGATCTTGATGCATTGAATAAAGATTTGAATGATAGCGGAAACCCCGGCAGATATGATATAGAAGCTCCTATTTCAACTATCCCGATTTTAATCAACGTGAAATTTTTCTGGCGAAAGAATAAAAAGTTTCATCCTTATGTTGTACTCGAAGGAGGAGTTTATAAAACATCAAAGGAAGTATATGGAAGATTTATTCCTCAGGATGGCAAATCGCTACAGGTAACCCCAAGAGATGTGAGCACTACGGACGGCAGTTTTAATTTTGGCGTTGGATTTGAATACCCGTTAAATGAAGTGCTCACTCTCGATGTCAGTTCGAGGTATCATTTAGTTTTGAATCAAGACGTTTACAATCTTGGTGATATTGGTTACGGAACAACGTATTCGACCAACAATTTTATTTCAATCTTTGCAGGAATAAATGTGTTTTTTCAGTAAGGGATAGGCCCAATATAATTTCTAAGATAGATGATCAACTATATCGGCAGCAGTTTCAAAATCTTCTGCTGTATCAATTTCCATACATTTATAATCTTCTACATCAACGGGGTAAATTTTCGCCCCGTTACCTATGGCTTCTTCAAAGATAGCTTCGTAAAAAATATTCACATCGTTTTTGTCTAAGACCCTTCTGTCAAGAATTGTAAATAATCGCCAGACGAGTTTCTTATCAAATTTTTGGATACCAATGGATTCTCCAACTGCAATTTTAGGATCAATTTCTTTGTTGATCTCCTTAATGCTTCCATCATCGTTGAGTATGATCTTTACTTCTTCTTCGTCTAGCTCTATCGAAGAATCTACAGCGAGACAATTTTCATGTTCTGAATTTATTAACTGACCAAGTATTCTACTATCGAACACAATATCACTATCCATAAGCAGCATATTATGACCCAACAAGACATCCTTTGCTATCCATAGCGAATAGACATTATTCGTTGAGTCATATTTTTCATTGAAGAAAAATGTAAAACTCAATTCCGGATATTTCTTTAAGAGAAAGTTTTCAATCATCTCCCTTAAATAACCGGTAACAACAATAATGTCCTTTATACCGTTGAGGGCAATATTATCTATTGTCCTTTCAAGTATCGATTTTTCTCCAACTTTAAGTAAACACTTAGGAGTGTTATCGGTTAAGGGTCTTAATCTGGATGCTATACCGGCAGCGAGAATAACAGCTTTCATTTACTTCCTGCTAATTTTGTTGAATGATTAATTCTTCGTTGAAAAAGATATAAAACAACCGCATATAGATTTAGAACGGTAACTAAACCATATAAATAAATATCCAAACGGTTAAAGTATGAACAGATAATTAAAAACGAAAGCTCAGATGAAGGTCCTATATACGACCAAAAATGAATGATCGTTTTGTGTTTTTTATAAAAATTTTCCGAGTCATATTTTTTTGTTTCGGTTTCTATTGAGCTTTGCGAAAGGCTTAATTGAACGGTGGAATATTTAAGATAAAGCCAAATGATAAATCGCTGAAAATAATTTCCACCCTTTTCTCTTCCCCTTAGCAGTTCTTCTTCATATTCTTTTAAGTTATCTCCAAGCAGAGGTTCACGGTCTAATGCGTAATCGAGAAATCTGTTTCTGTAGTAATCTAAAGTTATTGCATGACCGGCATTTGACAAACCGGCTAGGATAACTAATCCCCAATAGAAAAGCGGGTCATTTGACTGAGAAGCAAAACCGAATCCTATTCCGAGATAGATAGCAGTTGAAACAAAATAGTCGGAAAC
>QILJ01000514.1 GCA_003233295.1 Ignavibacteria bacterium
ATACTTCGTTTTCTCCAGAAAGATGCGACATTTGCAAGCAAACAATTCGTGTGCAGAGAGTTGAGGATTATTGGTTCGGAAAGATCCGTACCGGTATTAGCTAAAATGCTGAAGGACGAAAAGACCACCAATATTGCGCGTTACGCATTGGAAGATATTCCCGGTGATAAAGTTGATAATGCATTACTCGAAGCTCTGAACGAAGGAACAAAAAAAGTAAAATTAGGAGTTATTACCACTCTATCTGTCCGCAAAAGCAAAAAGGCTGCCGCCCCTCTCGGCAAGCTGCTTAAGAGTAAGGACGAGGAGATAGCTGAAACTGCGGCTTCCGCATTGGGCGATATACAAGGTGATGAGAGTATAAAATACTTGGCTGACGAGATCAATACTCCAAATAAAAAACTTCGCGAAGTAGTAGCAGATTCATATTTAAGATGCGCCGATCATCTTGTAGCGAAAGACCCTTCAGGTGCTAATAAAATGTTCCGCAACATTTACAATACGGATATGTCCATCCCAATAAGGCAAGGAGCTTTTATCGGATTATTAAAAACATCTGCAAATAAAGATGAAATAATATATGATGCAATTTTAAATGGTGAAGGAATTATAAAGTATATTGCAATTTCAAAACTGCGTGATCTTCCTTCAGATCATGAAGTAACAAAGTTTTCAAAACTTTTGCCTAAACTTTCACCCGAAAATCAAATCCAGCTTTTAGGCGTAATTGAAAGCCGCGCTGATAAAGGTTCACATAAATACGTTTTACAGACTCTAAGGTCCAGGGTATCCCTTGTAAGAATTGCTTCTCTTAATGCTTTAGCAAAAATAGGCGATGCCGGAGATGTTGTTGCTATTGCAACTATAGCAGCGAAAAAAAGCGGTGATGAAAGAAAAGCTGCACGATCTTGTCTTTATCTTCTCAACAACAAAAATGTTGATGAAACAATTGTCGCCAATATTCCTAAGGCAAATAAATCTGTTAAAATTGAACTGATCAAGGCAGTCGGTGAAAGAGGGATCAATTCCGCATCTAATGTTTTACTTGAAAATACCAATTCTAAAGATAGACTGGTTCGTACTGCAACATATTCCGCGCTGGCTGAAGTAGCGACAAATAAGAACCTAAAACTTCTCACGGAAAAATTACTTGCTCTCCCTTACCACAACGATAAGAAAAGAATGGAAAGAACTATTTCTAAAATTGCGGAAAGATCACCAGACAAAAAGTTCGCTGATTACTTGATCAAGAAATTTGATTCGGTTAATTCAATAAATAACAAATGTTCTATTCTCAGACTGCTTGGTTACACAAACAATTCTGCAGCTTTAGAAGTATTAAAACAGAACAGCAAGAGTGATGACGAACAGATCAAGATAGCTGCGATCGAAGGACTTTCAAGCTGGGCAACTTCTGAACCTTTGTACGATCTTCTGAAAGTTACAGAAAATGCGGAAAGTGAAAAAGTTAGAAAAACGGCTCTTAAAGGCTTCACTAGTTTTATCGCAACGGACAAAAACTTAAGCGACTCAGCTAAAGTCGAGCTGTACAAGAAATCACTACAGAATGCAAAAACCAGTAATGAAAAAAATATTGCTCTTGATGGAATTGGTCATATTGATAATTTTGCTTCGTTAGGTGTCTTAAAGGAATATTACCAAGATCCGTCTGTTAAAGAAACCGTTGAAGATGGCATTAACCGCGTTGGCTGGCATCTGCGGGAAGAACATCCCGAAGAGGTAAAAGCTTTTATTCTTGACATAATGAAGATAACAACGGACGAAAGATATAAAGAAAAATCACAAAAGTTGATTAACAGTATCGATAAAATATTGAAGCAGAAGAAATAGATTTTAACCGTAAAGACAATTTGTCCAACCTTCTTTTGGCGGGCTTGATAAAAACCCAACTTTTTTAAACTTGTTTGCAAGTATTAAAGTTGGGTTTTTCAAATACTAGGAGATCATACTTGTAAGTTGGCTTGAGAGCCAACGTCAGATTAATTCTTTTTACGACTCTTTTACTGAAACTTTCTTCAGTTCCATTCCGCATTTTGAACATTCACCCGCTTGGTCGCCTGCTTCACATTTCATCGGGCATTCGTAAATGAAGCCATCTTGATTTTTATCTAAAGCTGCTCTTGCTTCTTTAGCCTTTACATAATCATGACCTTTAGTTTTACATTCTTCCGTACAAACGTGTTTAACGGCTGCGGTATTTGCTTCCATTGCTGCTTTCGCTTCTTTAGCTTTTACATAATCACAACCCTTTGTTAAGCATTCGTCAGTACATACATGCTTTACATCTTGTGTCATTGCTTTGTCAGAATGCTTGTGCGCTGGTTTTTCCTGTGCAAAAACAGTTGTTGAAAGTGCTACTAAAAATGCAAGTGCGAAAAATGAATTTATTACCTTCTTCATGGTGACTCCTTTATATATTGTGATGGATAATAGTTAAATGAAAAATCTAATAACAATATACAATTATAAATAATACGTAGTGTCGTTTATATGACATTTATAGGGATTATTATTTTAACCTGTTAAAAGTCTAAACGAAAAGTTTCTTTACCGCAGAGACGCTACGATGCAAAGAAAATAAATAATAAGGAAACAAAGCTCTTTGTTCCCTACAAACTTGTAAAGCGAGATTCATCTCGGTTAAATAACAACGAATATATATTGAGATTAAGATTACGATTTAAGAAAGAATCTTTAAAGCATATTGCGGCAGAGCCGCAAGTGAAAAGGCAAACGTGAAAAAATAACTTCAATATTTCATACTTCTATTTTCACGTTTGACATTTCACGTTTGTTTACCAAAAATATAGTTTGTCATAAAATATCTTTTGATAATCGATACTATAGGTTTGAAACAATTGCCGCGGCATTCATGCTATGGAGTAAGAAATAGAGAATGAGTTTGGCTTTAGCCCACACACAAATTGGGGTTAAAACCCCTTGTGGTTTCTATCCATTTTATCACCGACATAAATGTCGATGCAATTTTGAGGTGCTCAGGATCGCTATTTATCAAGTGTATTGTAGCCGTTGACTTTATGTCAACGAAAAAACTAGTTACGCAGACGTAAAGCTTGCCTACCGGCAGGCAGGTCTGCGCCTACATCGTATTTCGTCACAGTGCAACCGTGACGATCAGAAAAAGTCCCCTCTTGGGAGGGGATTTAGGGGTGGGTTGAGAAAAAAGCAAAATAGAGAAACGGGTTTTAACCCAAATTGAAGACTCTGTGTCTTTGCACCTCTGCGGTGAATCTTTTCAAAAACTTTCTCTCTTTCATTTGTCATCACTGATCACTCATTGATGAAGTAGCTTCAACGTCACCGTGTGGACGGTAACGTCAAAGCAATATTATTTACGCAGACATGAAGTCTGCGCCTACATCGTATTTCGTCACAGTGCGACCGTGACGATCAGAAAAAGTCCCCTCTTGGGAGGGGGATTTAGGCTTGCCCGCTGGTAGGCGGGGGTGGGTTGAGAAAAATCAAAATAGAAAAATCAAATTTTGCTACATGAGTTAATAAAACTTATAGAGCTATTTTCTTGTTCATCTCCCTTTATGTCGTATACCTGACAGTACAAGAATAAAAAGGACATTAAGTTTGATTATAAAATTTAATCAATAAATAAACGGAGGCAATATGCCTTATATGACAAAAAGATTTCTTTCACTTGCATTTATAGTTTCATTATTCTTTTTTGCAGCAGCATGTTCGGAGGACTCTCCTGTAACAACTCAGAAAAATTCGACATTGAATTCAACAAGCTCTGCTGATTATTCAAGTACAGTATTATTCAAAGGAAGCAAAAATTCTTCATCCGGTAAAGTTTATGAGGTTTTGCCAGGACCGGCAGTGATCAATACAGCGATGAACCCGACACCTTTTTCCGACAACATTCAAATGACTGATGGTAAATACGAACTTGTTGTTCAAGATAATGTGGATGTTGATTCACAAAACTCAACCGATGCCGTTTCTTCGGTTAATATTGAGTTCACAGCAAACAATGGTAAGAGATTCAAGATTGACAAAATCAATATAATCCATAAACCCGATGGTATGGGTGATCATACTTTTTACGGCGGCGTAGGTCTGAATAAAATAATGCATGGTAATACTGGAATTGGAACTGGTTTAATGCCCAAAATGCTTGCCTATATAACTCTTTGGGGAATTGTTGATCTAAAAGATGCTAACACCGGCGAAGTTGTTGCCGCTAATAGAATAGTTCATATTATGACTGCGTCCAATGTTAGAAATAAAAATATGGGGTTAATATCAGATGTTGATACAGATAAATCTGATCACGATACTTGGATGGCACAAACACATGTTATTTTACCACCTCTAGATAAAGACGGAAATTCTTCACCTATTCCTGGTACAGATCATGGGTTCATTCACATGATGTGGGAAAATGTTGAACTAACAAATGCCAACAGGGATTGGAAGAAAGTCTTTGAAATACTTCCGGGTCCGGCAGCTGTAAATCCGGCAATGTCTCCAACCCCGTTTTCCAATAAAGTAGCCTTCGGTTCAGGCTCATATACTTTAGACGTTCTAGACAAAACTGACAAAGATTCCGAATCTTCGGAAGATGCTGTTCAGAATGTAAACATTAAATATCAGAGACCAAATGGTGATATGTTCGTGATCGATAACATAAAGATTATACACAAAGCTGAAGGAACCGGCGATCATACATTTT
>QILJ01000425.1 GCA_003233295.1 Ignavibacteria bacterium
GTAGTTGAATTGTGCCTGAAGGAAATGGATATTGAAGCAAAGGACAATTTACCGGAATTCGTTGGACTTCAGCAAGTTGCGGCTTGTTGACGCCAAAATTGTTGTTCTAACTTGGTTTCGATAGAGTTCGTCAGAAAGGAAGCCATGCGTTTTATAGACATCCTGACGGCAAAATTTCTTAAAACCGTATTTTTTGTTCAGTTCGTAAATGGTTCGGGGATAGACATAAGTCTTGCCGACACCCCCTTCCCAAAATAGACAACCTTCCAAACTCATGGAAAAACTGAAATCACACTGATTCAACGATTGACCTTCAAAAATACCAACAATGGAATTTATTGCATCATGCTGGAACTGTTGATTGGGGTCAAAGTGGAGTTTCATATATTACAAATTCCTATTCCTTTTCCAGGAATGCTTTCATTTTATAGATTTGAGTTTCAAGCGTTTTCTTTTTTATTTGACATTGCCAAATCACCAAGCTTTTCCAACCTATTGCTTTCAATTTTGCCAAATTTAGCTTATCTCTCTCTTTGTTACCGATTAGCTTCTTTTCCCAAAAATGTTTATTTGTTGTTGGCAAAGTCGCCTTCTTACAATTATGTCCATGCCAAAAACAGCCGTTAACGAAAATCACTTTTTTGCGACTTGGAAAGACGATATCAGGATTTCCGGGTAAATCTCTTCTGTGTAATCTATATCTATATCCTTCTGAAAAAAGCGCTTTTCTAATAACAAGTTCCGGTTTTGTATCTTTACCGGGAATTCTACTCATTATTTGCGAGCGCTTTTTCTTATTGAAAATATCAGCCATAACATCCTTCAATATGACGAAAGATATTTTCCGCTTGTATTCTGCTAAATTCAGGCGGGAGGGCAGGCATTACCTATTAATAATGCGAGTTCGGCTCTCGGAATATCGGTAGGAAATTTATAAGTAATTGGAAATGTTTGTAACAATGCCGCCTCTCTTGCAGAGATGCACCTGTCTTTAGCTGGATGCAGGAATCTTCCTTTTGATGGATTTAAACATCCTCCGGTTATTGTTGAAGAGACACTATCCCATTTGAGTCTTCCATAAACATCATTAAAGCCAATATTCTTTTTCTTGTGACATTCAAGCTGATAATTATCGGGCAAATCTTTTCGGCTTCCACCATTCTCTGGTATTAATGAAATTAGTTTTTGTATATGTTTGGTATGACGTGGATAAATATCGCATAGTGCATCATTGTTTTCTTGATCCTCCAATTTGCGGAACACTTCTCTGACTGTTATAGTTGCATTCATTCCTTTTGCAATACTGATTTTACACAATTTCGATCCTACAAGAACTAATCTTTTACGTCTTTGAGGAACTGCATAATCTGAAACATCAATCAGTTTGTAGTCAATATTATAGCCAAGTATTTTAAGCTTACGAACTATCGTTTTAAACAGCGAATAGTCAATAATCCCTGGAACGTTTTCAAGCATTATAGTAAGGGGGCTTAACTCTTCGACAAATCTATAGTACTCGTCAATCAAACTATTGCGTTCATCTCTAACGGCAGATTTTCTGTTTAATTTTCTTAATGAAGAAAACCCTTGACATGGGGGACATCCTGCAAGCAAATGCAAAGGCTCATCATTTAATAATTCCGCTATTTTAGCAGTGTCAAGTTTTCTTATGTCGCTTTCAAACAGAGTTGTATCTAAGTGATTCATTCTGTATGTTTTTACTGCGTATTGATCAACCTCGACCCCGGCAACAACATTAAACCCGGCTTGACGTAATCCCTCAGACAATCCGCCACAGCCGGAAAATAAATCTATAGCGTTGAGTCTTTTCTTTGTCATGATATCTTCTTTATTGAGTTATCTAATCTTTTAAATAAGTGAGATAGCAAACTAAGCATATCTAAGCAGTCTTGTTCGGAAAACAAATCTGATTTTTTTAATTCCGTTATTTCTTCATGCGATAATGGATTGCGTCCGCCCGCTATTATTCCCTGTGATAAATGCTGTTGTCCATTTTGAACATTCTTGATTGTATCAGAAGTAAAATCATCACCATTGGATTTCTTGTAATTTCCCATAACTTGCAAACTCCCATCGGGTTCTTTAAAAACAGAACCCATTAGATTGAAATCAGATGACACAGTACTGTCGGATTTCTCTTTGACAGAAGAGGCATATTTTTTCATTGATTCAATAAACGCAGTATAATAATCACGCTTTTTATAATAATCTTCTGATTTGCTTTGAACATCTTCATGAAGATGCCTCCAATGTAGAAGCGGATATTCCGGAACAATATCATGTAACATCTTTATGACCGGGGTGAATTTTTCAAGGGCATCTTCACCACCTAATGCTTCAATAATTTGAGATGTTTTCTCCTTTACATCATCAGTCATTGTATCTATCCATTGTTTCGTATCAATACCTGTTTTTTCTTTGAGATCTTTGTCTTTCTTTTCCTTTCTTTTTTTTCTCCAGTCTGCATTTATTTTTGAGACCATTTCAGAAAGGAATCGCCTGAAATTTTCCATTTCCGGATGTTCCCAGTCAATAGACTGCCTATTTGTAGAAATGACATCTTCAGATAAAGTATCTATAAAATCGGCACTAATCCATCCGGTGAGATATTGATAAAAATGACTTGAAGTACTACTGGAGAAAAACTCTGGAGCATTAACCAATTTTCCTCTTGAAAAAAGAGTAATTCCTCTCAAGCCTGATGACGGCGTAATGGGTTTTTCGGAAGTGAATAGTTCGCCTCTAAGTTTGTTATGATATTCTGATTCCTCTGGAACCAATAATGTTGAATCAAGACCCCACTCAAATTCCTTTGTAAGTGTACTGTATTTTCTTTCGTTATCTATTAATATTCCATCTCCACTTAGAGGTTGTATAGTCAAATGAAAGTTATCATCGAAAATAAATATTCGAGACAAACTATTTGCCAACCCATTAAAATCAAATGGCGTTTTTCTTTTTAGCCCTGTCAATGTTATAATCGTTCCATCGGCATTATTTGTATTGGTGTTAATACGTATTGCTCGGGGTCGGTAGGTACCTCTCGCAGCTATCAAATCATCCCAGTCTAATACAAATTGATTTTGTTTACCGGCTTGCATAGTTAAAATTGTAATTGTTTTTGAGAGTCCAAACAATGCAAGTTTTCCGAGACCTTTTTTACCGGTAGGTAAACGATTATATCTTTTGGAATGCGTGTCTCCTTCCTCTTCACGCCTATTTCTTCCAATCACAAGAAATTTGCTACAGATTTCGTCGCAGGAGAGCCCTGTTCCATTATCTTCAATTCGTATTTCTTTTGGACTCCCATTTTCCTCAACCAAAGTAATTATGACATCAGTTGCATCAGCATCATAGGCATTTGAAATTATTTCTGCTAGTGCTGGTGCAAGCATGGAATACATGCGTACACCAAGATGTTTGATAGTGTTAGGATCAAATCGCATTTCAAATGGTGATTCAGTCATTCATGCCTCCTTTCATACTGATTAAAAATCAACCCCCGCATCTTTCATCTGTAATGCAGTGCCGGTTTTTAACCGGCCATTGCTATTAATGAATATAATTACCGTCTTCGGTTTTGCTTCTACAATCATCTTTATAATTTCCTAATTCATTT
>QILJ01000542.1 GCA_003233295.1 Ignavibacteria bacterium
AATTGCCCCAAACCTTCTAAAGCAAAATACTCGCATTGAACCGGAATGATAACTGATTCAGATGCTGTAAGAGCATTTAATGTAAGCAACCCAAGAGACGGTGGACAGTCAATGAAGATGTAATCGTATTTATCATTTAATCTGTTCATCTGTTTGTTGAGTCTATACTCTCTGTTCTCGAGATTAACCAACTCAACTTCCGCCCCTACAAGATTTATATTTGCCGGGATGATATCCAGATAAGGCATATAAGTTGATTGAATCGATTCCTCGATCTCCTCAATACCCATCAAGACTTCATATATTGAAGGATCATTCTGTTCTACACCCAATCCCGAAGACGAATTTGCCTGAGGATCAATATCAATTAATAAAGTCTTAAACTCTGCTGCTGCAATAGATGCAGAAAGATTTATAGCGGTTGATGTTTTACCAACACCGCCCTTCTGATTTGTAATCGAAATAATTGCCATATATTAAAAAGTTCTATCCGTTTTATAGTTCAAATTCTTGTCCGTAAGCTAAAACCATGCTCTTTATTCCCAATGCTTCTACTTTCTTTTTAAACTCTTCGGGATCAGCTTCGATGACCGGGAATGTATTATAATGTATTGGTATTGCGACGTCCGGATTAGTTAATTCAACTGCTTTTACTGCATCATCAATACCCATAGTAAAGTTATCACCAATCGGAGCGAGCATATAATCAATATGATTCATTTCACCTATCAGCTTCATATCATAAAACAAACCGGTATCTCCGGTATGGTAAATAGTTTTCCCATCTACGGTTACCAGAACTCCCGCAGGTTCACCGGCATATTGCCCGTCGGGTGTCATTGATCCGTGATGAGCAATAGTAAATTTAACTTTCCCGAATTCAAAATTATAGCTACCTCCTATATGCATATTATGAGCTTTCAAGCCTTTGCTTATTGCATAATCAGCAAGTTCATTAACGGCAATGATCAAAGAATCACATCTCTTTGCGATATCAAATGCATCACCAATATGGTCGCCATGTGCATGTGTTAAAATAATAAAATCAGCCTCAACACTTTCGGCAGTTACCGGAGCCGTTGGATTACCTGTTAAAAATGGATCGATTAAAATAACTTTACCGCTGTTGGCAGTTATTTGAAATGCTGAATGTGAAAAATATTTTAGTTTCATAGCATCACCATTTAAAATATTATAAAGGTTTTTTGATTTATTAAATTTAATTAAATCCGAACAAATAATTTACATGTTTTTAACTTCTCTGTCTCAATTTTTAATAGCGGAAATACACTTTTATAAATCCTAGAATCGTTCTAATTGGCTTTATTTTACTTTTATTTTTATTATATATTGTGGGAATATTAATATAATCGATCTTTAATTCCTTTTTGCTCGCTTTTATAAGCATTTCGGTCTCAGCTTCAAATCCGGAAGAATCGGGTAAAACATCTTTGAGTGCATTTGTTTTATATGCTCTATATCCCGATTGACTGTCAATAATTTTCACTCCAAGTTTTTTAGTTAAGAGCCAGCTTGTAATCGTATTGCTCAAAATTCTTTGGGGAGGCATTTTGTTCAAATTATTCATTCTGTTTCCAAGAACCAGATCATTTGACTCAAGTTTAGCAATAAAGGAATTGATAAGTGATGGGTCATGCTGTCCGTCAGCATCTAAAGTAATTGTGATTTCAGAACCTAGTTTGATGCTCTCCGAAAGACCATAATATAAAGCCTTCCCCTTTCCCATGTTTTTACCGAGAGAAATTATTTTTACATAACTGTATTTTTTTAACTCTTCGGAAGTGCTGTCTGTTGAACCGTCATCAACACAGATAATTTGATCGGTATATTTACGAACTTCCGGGATGACACTATCAAGATGTGCGGCTTCATTATAGATTGGTATTACAGCGCAAATGCTATTTGGCTTTTTTGAAGATATCAAATAAACCCTTCATCCCTTTCTGCTCTTCATGTTCAATCTTTTTAGTTAGCAGTCGTCTCAATGATTCTCTCGAAAGTCCTCTATAAAGTTTTCCGTCCTCTGCAACAGAAATACTACCGGTCTCTTCCGATACAATTAAGCTAAGTACATCTGACTGTTCGGTTATCCCAAGTCCAGCTCTGTGTCGCATACCGAGGGATATCTTATCTACTGAAGTAGTTGGCGACAATGGCAGAGTACATCTTGCCGCTACAATTTCATCGTTTTGTATTACCACTGCGCCGTCGTGAAGCGGCGAACGAGGATAAAAAATCGAGCGCAGCAAGTTCACACTCACTTTTGCATTTATCGGTTCACCGGTATCGATAAAACTTTTTATTCCGACCGTTCTCTCAATAACAATCAATGCACCGTGCTGATGCTGTGATAATTCAAATGCCGCATCGGTTAAGATATCCGGTACATCCTTTTTAGATGGCATATTTTTGAAAAATTTTGACGTGAACGGTTTCTTACCCAAAAGTAATAGAAATCGTCTAATCTCAGGTTGGAATAGTATGATAAATGCAATTACCCAAATATCTGTCACTAATTTTAATAACCATCCTAAGGCTTTTAAGTTGCCTGCCTGCGCAATAAAAGAGAACAGAAGAACAATTACCAGTCCTAAAAATATTTGCGCTGCTATTGTTCCCTTAATGATTTGATAGACTTTGTAAATAATAAATGATACAATAGCAATGTCTATCAGATCAAGAAACGTGAATGATAAGAATCCTATTTTGAATAACTCAAACATTTATACCAATTTATTTGGAGTATTTATGTAATTAATAAGCTTTTTAATCTGCATACCATTTTTAACATTATGAGTTCTGATAATCTTTGCACCTGAATTAA
>QILJ01000333.1 GCA_003233295.1 Ignavibacteria bacterium
TCTTCGGTCCGCCCGGATAACCAAGCCCAATCATCTTTGCAACTTTGTCGAAAGCTTCACCGGCAGCATCATCTATTGTCGTTCCAAGCTTTTTGATGTGAAGATCATCTTCAACCAGCAGTAACAAAGTGTGACCGCCCGATACAACCAAGCAGAGATAAGGAAATTCCGGTTTATCATTCATCAAGAAACCTGAAAAGATATGACCTTCAATATGATTCACAGAAACAAACGGAATATTCAAGGAATAAGATAACGCCTTACCGAAATTCAATCCGACAAGAAGCGCGCCTATTAAACCGGGACCGGCAGTTGCCGCAACAACATCAACCTCATCCTTCTTGATTCCTGCTTCATTTAATGACTGCTTAACCAACGGTTCGATCATCTGCAAATGCGCCCTGCTCGAAAGTTCTGGTACTACTCCGCCGTACTTAACATGGAAATCCTGTGAAGAGATTAGATTAGATAAAAGCTTATCATCTTTAATAATTGAAACCGAAGTTTCGTCGCACGATGTTTCTATTCCCAGTATTATCATTGCGTAAAGGGAAAAATGCTTTTAAAAATATACCAAGCCAACTGCGGATTTTCCTGTAAACGCCGAATTGCATAAAAATGCCACTGCTCTCCGAACGGAACGTAAACTCTCATCCTATGCCCTTCTGCTCTTATCTTAGACCTTAAATTCTCCTTTACTCCGTAGAGCATCTGAAACTCATATTGATCTTTCGATAAGTTTCTTTTTTTAATTATTTTGTATGCTCTATCAACAATCGGATCATCGTGAGTTGCAATACCGACGTAACAATTATCATCGAACATCTTATTCAGACACTTAATAAAATTATCCCGAATTTCTTCTCTTCCCTTGTAGGCAATCTCTTTCGGCTCAATATATATACCTTTACATAGTCGATAATTTGCACCAAGTTTATTTAACTCCGTAATATCGTTCATAGTTCTATGAAGATAAGCCTGGAGAACAATTCCAACATTGTCAGGATATTTTTCATACAGCTTTTTGTAAAGTGAAATGATACTATCTGTTGTTGACGAATCTTCCATATCGATCCGGACAAAATTATTATACTTCTTCGCTCGTTCAACTATTTCAACATATTGTTCGTAGCAGAAGTCCAGCCCGACATTTAAACCAAACTGTGTCGGTTTAGTAGAAATATTAGAATCAAGTTTTTCCTGTTCAATTACATCCAGCAGTTCAAGAAATTGATCTTTAAAATCAATGGCATCTTTTTCATTCGTTACCGATTCACCAAGAATATCCATCGTTGTGGATATCCCTTGTTTATTCAATTGATTCGCAACGGAAACTCCATCCGCTAAGGTTTTACCCGCAATGTATTTTTTAGCAAAAATATAAATAAACGATTTTGGCAGGATCTTAACCGAATTAACAATAAGACTATGCAGAGGATTCAATTTGTCACCACAAAATTTTTAGATAACGTAATTTAACTTTAGTGAAATTGTAAAGCAAGAAATTCATAGCGTTTTAATTATTGTTTTGTCATTGATTCAAAAAGCATAAGAAAGAATTTTGTTTTACTTTCCAGCTCTTCTAAATTCGATTCGTTTTTCAGGACAAAATCTGCAAGACTTTCCTTTTCATTTTCCGGCATTTGGAATTTCATTCTTTCAATCACTTGCTGTTCTGTAAAAGAATCTCGTTTTACAATGCGGTCAATCCTTACTTTTTCAGATGCAGTTACAAGAAGAACATAATCCAGCATTTCATCCATCTCAGATTCAAATATCAAAGCAGCTTCAACAAAAGCGAGATCTTTCTTCTGTAATTCCTTGTTCATCAGCTCATCAATCTTTTTGATTGTAGGCGGATGAATAATTGAATTGATCTTGATAATACTTTCAACCGATGTAAAAACTGATGAAGCTAAATAATCTTTGTTCAGTTCATTCCCTTTATATGATTCCTCACCAAATTCAGATTTGATCTCTCGTTTGACAGATTCATCTGTTGACATTATCTCTTTAGCAATACTATCGGCATCCAGAACAAGATATCCCGAATCCCGAATGATCTTTGCTACTGTAGATTTCCCGGAACCAATTCCGCCCGTTATGCCAATTTTTAATTTCATAGTAAAGAAAGATAAATTGTTAAGCTGCTATAATCAAATAATTGATTTAAAATAAAAATGCCATCATTATTGATGGCATTAGAATAACGCTAACTATTTAGCATACGCAATTTTTCTTACCTCACGTATAACGGTAACTTTTATCTGTCCCGGGTACTCCATCTCTTCCTGAATTTTAGAAGCGATGTCGTATGCTAATTTATCTGAAAAATCGTCATCAGCTTTATCCGGTTCAACTACAACCCTTACTTCACGTCCGGCTTGTATTGCATATGTTTTTGCCACTCCGTCAAAAGTGTTAGCTAAGTTTTCAAGATTCTCTAATCTCTTGATATAACTTTCCAACGGTTCCCTTCTTGCACCGGGTCTTGCACCGCTGATTGCATCAGCAGCTTGGACAAGCGCAGAGATCGGATGTTCCATTTCAATATCTTCGTGGTGACTACCGATCGCATTAACAACTATCGGATTTTCTTTATACTTTTTAGCAATATCATAACCGAGCAGAGCATGTGGTCCTTCAATACTTTTATCAACTGTTTTACCGATATCATGAAGCAGCCCGGCACGCTTTGCAATGGTTTGATCGAAACCTAATTCAGCTGCCATTACACCGGTCAGATAAGCCACTTCAATGGAATGCTGCAATAAATTCTGACCATAACTGGAACGGTATTTCATTCTGCCGATGAGTTTAGTGATCTCTTTATGAACACCGTGGATGAAAATCTCTTCTTCAAGTTCTTCCTGGACTTTTTGAACAACTTCTTCAATTCTAGCAGGATGAATTCTTCCATCTGCAATTAGTTTTTCGAGTGAGATCCTTGCTACTTCCCTTCTGAACTGATCAAATGCAGAAAGGATCACAGCTTCAGGAGTATCGTCAACAATTACATCAACACCGGTTGCCGCTTCAAAGGCACGAATATTTCTTCCTTCACGACCGATAATTCGCCCTTTCATTTCATCATTCT
>QILJ01000376.1 GCA_003233295.1 Ignavibacteria bacterium
CCCACAGCGATTCTTGGAGCATTGATTATAATGAAGATACAAGGCATTAATGCAAATATAATGTCACTTGGAGGTATTGCAATTGCAATTGGGGCAATGGTGGATGCCGCTATTATTATGGTTGAAAACACACAATCACATGTGCTCCACAATCAGCTTAAACCAATAGAACAGCAAAAGCCTCATTGGGCTGTTATACTGCAGGCTTCTAAAGAAGTTGGTCCAGCAATCTTCTTTTCGCTGCTTGTTATCGTAGTTTCGTTTTTGCCGGTATTTACGCTTGAACAGCAGGAGGGAAGATTGTTCAAACCGCTTGCTTACACAAAATCATATTCAATGGCGGTAGGAGCTATTCTTGCAATTACAATTGTTCCGGTACTGATGGGATATTTTATTCGCGGTAAAATGAAAAAGGAAGAAGATAACCCGATCACAAGATTTTTAATGAATATTTATCATCCGATAGTTGATTTTGTAATGAACAAAAGATGGGCAGTTCTAGTTGCCGCAGTAGTAATAGTTGCAGTAACATATTTCCCTTTCAAACAGCTGGGTTCGGAATTTATGCCGCCGCTTTATGAAGGTGACTTATTGTATATGCCTACTACTTTACCTGGTATTTCAATTACAAAGGCAAGGGAATTATTACAGCAGACCGATAAAATAATAAAAACATTTCCCGAAGTTGAATCGGTTTTCGGTAAAATAGGACGTGCGGAAACAGCTACCGATCCCGCTCCTCTTTCAATGATTGAAACAACAATCCGGCTAAAACCGCAGAGCGAGTGGCCTGAGGGAATGACGCCTCAAAAACTGATCAACAAAATGGATGCCGCGATTAAAATCCCCGGGGTAACCAATGCATGGACTATGCCTATTAAAACAAGAATAGATATGCTTTCGACTGGAATTAAAACTCCGGTAGGAATTAAAATTGCCGGACCTGATTTAAATGTTCTTGAACGAATAGGAAAAGAAATTGAAAAAGTTACCAAAAAAATTCCTGGAACAAGATCTGTTTATGCCGAACGTGCAGTTGGCGGAAACTATGTTGATTTTGATATTGACAGAAATGCTATTGCCCGTTATGGACTTACGGTAGGCGACGTCCAAGATGTATTTATGTCGGCAATCGGTGGTATGAATATTACCAAGACAGTTGAAGGTTTGGAACGTTATCCGGTTAACTTAAGATATCAAAGGGATTACAGAGAAAACCTTGAAGACTTGAAACGCGTTTTAGTTCCGCTTCCGAAAGGTGGGAATATTCCATTAGAACAACTCGGTACGATTGATGTTAAAAAAGGTCCGCCTGTGGTAAAATCGGAAGATTCTCGTCCGAACGCATGGGTTTATATAGATCTTGAAGGTACTGATGTTGGTTCTTATGTGGAAAATGCACAAAAAATAATCAAAGAAAAAATTCAATTGCCTGCGGGATATTCATTAATATGGAGCGGTCAGTATGAATATATGGAAAGAGCGGCGAAGAAGTTAGCGCTTGTTATTCCTATAACACTATTGCTTGTTATATTGTTACTTTATTTCAATACTAAGTCGTTCGTAAAAACAGGCATTATTTTGCTTGCACTTCCCTTCTCCATGGTCGGAGCAATTTGGTATTTATATTTTGCAGGTTTCCATATGAGTGTTGCGGTATGGGTCGGGATTATTGCGCTGCTAGGAGTGAGCGCTGAAACCGGCGTTGTAATGCTTCTCTACTTGGATATTGCGTATGAGAACTGGGTTAAGCAAGGCAAACTGAAAACATTTCACGATTTACGCGAATCAATTTTCGAAGGTGCGGTAAAACGTATTCGTCCTAAAATGATGACTGTGTTAGTGCTGTTCTTTGGATTGCTCCCTATTTTAATTGGACACGGCGCTGGCAGTGATGTTATGAAACGAATAGCTGCGCCAATGGCAGGCGGTATTTTTACCAGTTTAATTATGGAATTAACAATATTCCCAGCACTCTTTTATATAATTAAAAAAAGGAAACTAGACAAACTAGAAGTCTCAGATATTCAAACAAATGAAAGTAACTAGCATAAGTAGAGAATATAATAATGGAAATTTTAATTCTAATAATATTGATAGCAATTGTGATCTACTTAATGAACAGACGAGTTAAAAAAATAAGAAATGGGAAAAGTTGCTGTAAATAAACAAATGATTTAGAATAAGCCAAAAAGGAGAAAGTAATGAAAGAGATAAAAGCATATATAAGGCATAACAAAGCAGAAATAGTAATTCAAAAGCTGGAAGCAGCCGGAGTTACAGGCATGACCATTCTCGATGCAAACGCTTTAGCAGAATGGGCAGATAAAGAGGCTTTCAGCTTTTCAATTAAATATGTTCAAAAATATTCATCAGTTGTTAAAATTGAACTTATCTGCACTCAAGAGAGAGTTGAAGAACTTGTAAATGTTATAGCTAAATATGCCCATACAGGTCAGAGCGGCGACGGTTGGATTTTTGTTTCAGACATTGAAAAATCTGTCCGTATTAAAACGGGTGAACAGAACTTAATAACATAGGAGATATATTAATAATGAAAAACATAATTAAAATAACTGCATTTGCTTTAGCGGCAATATTTTTATCAGCAATGGCTTTATCCGCACAAGACCATGGCGATATGAAGAAAACTGAGAGCAAAACAAAAAACCATAAGATGATGGATGCAAAAATGATGGATAAAAATAATGATGGAAAAGTCTTTCAATGTGAAATGCATCCCGATCAAATTGCCGATAAAGCTGATGACTGTTCTCAATGCGGGTCAAAATTATCCGAAGTATCAGTAGCTGATGCAAACAAGAACATGATGAAAGGTGGAAT
>QILJ01000285.1 GCA_003233295.1 Ignavibacteria bacterium
TATTAAGATTCAATCTATTAAGAACTCCTAAAGATTTGTGCTCATAATAGATCGCAAGTGCTGGAGTATTATACCTTAATGACAAAATAACGCTATGCAACCTTGTACCAATTAATAGTTTGCATTTTTGAAATATACTTCCTAACTCTAAATCAGTATACTCATGGAGTAATACATTTATTCGTCTCTGATTGGAAACTCTTCTTTGAATCCTAAGACCAACTATTCTATCATCTATGGTATACGAATCAAAACCTGTACACATAGAAACAACAATTACATGATGATTACTATTTATTAAATGCTCTATCAAATCCACCAGATTGCTTTCATACTCCTCTTGGCTAAAACCTAGTCTCTTGTCAAATGGGGTCAGATTACGAAAAGTAAAAGCTACAATTGGTAGTCCATCATTTTTAATCTCCTCATCCCCTATTTTACTTTTGATAGGATCACCTAGTAACCACGCAGTGTCTGAGCCAACTACAACATTTTCTAATTGGCAACTTAATGTATTTAGGTATCTATAAGATTCTAACTCTCTCAAGTATATCTTTTTAATTCTAGGGAAAATTAAGGATGCAAATCTGTTTACTCTTTTTCTTTTAAACGGCCCTAAACTGTGCCCAACAAGATAAACCGGTTTATTAATCAAGAGAATAACCATTAATGCTTCAAATTGAAACAGACCATATAAATCGATAAAAAATGAACCTCCAACTTGCAATACTAAATCATATGTACTAACCTCATTTATAAAACTGTTATATCGACGAGGTATGTTAAATAGTCTTTTAAATAACGGATACTTAAGCATTAGGTAGAGGTGTTCTAGCCTCAACTCTTTCATTACCTTATCGAAAGCTTTTTTAACACTGTTTCCTGTACTTTTATTCAATTCATACACCAAATCGGAACCTACTTCTCTATTGAGGAACCATTTGGCAACACTTGGAAATCTACTTACTACTTTTAAGTGGAGCCCTGGGCGTATTTGGTTTAGAGTAGCTATGAGGCCTCTAAGGATTGCCCCATCTCCCCTATTTGAGCAGGTATTATTACCTATAATATAGACTCTATTAAAAAGCTTCATAATAGCATTCGCAACAATAATGACTTTAACAAATAGTGATACGTCTTACCATACGGTTCAATAGGAAGGTTAAGACCTCTCTACTAAAGCCTTCTTTGGTTCGAATTAAACATTAATATTGAATCTAAACCGAATATAACTGCTCCACATGTTCATCTGAAAGAAGAAACTCATCTTGATTTTCGATACTCTGAATCATCGTTCTTACAGAGGGGTGCTTACAAATATCTTCAAAATTGAGATTTGAAAAAGAATTGATATCTATATGCGATTTCGGGTTGAAAAATGGTAAAGGTAACTGGTATCTGAAAAACAGAAGATAGGCATATCTCCGGGCTAACTTCTTAGTTATATTACTGAAAGAGGATTGATCTCCCAAACGCTTTATCATACTAAAATATTGACCGGAATTTTGAACATCATAGGTAAACCCCTTGTCTCGATAATGTGTGTGCGCTACACAAACACAAGGCTTCCCTTCCATTGCTAGTTCTAGACCTACTGTACTGGTGTGTACTAATCCAACATCGGTAATTTTAAGCAATGACCAGCTATTTACATCTATCTCAGGGGCCAATATCTTTACGTTTTTCGGAATTTCGGGTAATTCTTCATTAAGAATATCAATGAAAGGTTGTCGGGTTCCAATAACTTTTTCCGCAGGATGTATTCGTATTATCAACTGAAATTCGGGATTTTCTTGAAACCATCGAATCGTCTCAACCACCCATTCAATAGAATTGTTAAATACAATTTCTCTTTGAGCACTGGTAGCATCCCACAATACATTTGTAAACAAAGTAAAAATAGTACCGCCTTTAATAGCAGCTAATTTGTTTCTAATTGAGGACTCTGACTCTTCTGGGGAATGATTATAAACCATGACATCTCTAAGATGATTCCTTCTAGATTGCAAATAATCATTTAATACAGCGTTTTGAAATTTATTCAATTGCTTATCCTTTACCTTTTCCCACTCAACTGACACATCCCACCAATCCCCTGAGGTTTTCCAATTCAACTTCTGTGTTTGTGCCACTTTACCTCTAGAAATGCTTAAAAGTGGAACTCCTGCTTTATTAATTACTTCTCTGGCTGGTCCTCTAGTGGTATATACTCCATGTCCAATAACAACTCTATCAGGGTTTAGTTTTAGCAACCCATGGCCAATCGCCTCCGAAATAGTTGCTGCTTTCCTCGCAGAAGATTCTAATTCATTAACTAAGGGATCAGTTTTATCCAAGATACCAACCTTAAAGTATCTAAGTAACATTGATTCCACATATTTATTCCAACTGCTAGATTCGGGTATTGGAGTTGAAAACAAGCTACTTGCATGTATTACCTTAAATCCAGATTTTTTGAAAAATGCTTTACCAAACATGAAACACTGAGTACATATCTCTTCACGCCTGTGATGGTAATGGCTTTCAGTCATCTCACAAATAGGCAGAACCTTGTCACAAAGTATGAATGTAATGTTGTGCCCTCGTTTTCTCAAAGCATTTGCCAATAACATTTGTATTGAATTATTTGTATGAAAACCACCTAACATCGAAAGAAAAACCACATTGAGTTTTATTCGTCCATTCGATGTTGAATCAGGACATGATGTTTTATTAAGCTTGCTTAGCTGTGCTATAAGGACAAATCTGCTGAGAAGGCTCCCCAATGAAGTCCAACTTATGCCCAAAGCACGACCAAGATAAATCAAAAATGGGGTGAGATATAGTCTTAAGTAAAATTT
>QILJ01000413.1 GCA_003233295.1 Ignavibacteria bacterium
AAACAGAAATAGTGGTTGAGAACTTCGATGAAATCTCAGAAAGTTATAACTACAATACAATTTTGGAAGAGGCTATTAATTCGAGAAGCGAGCTGGTATCAAGCAAATATCAATCGCTGGCTGCAGAAGAAAAAATTACAGCGGCTAAATCAACATGGTTCCCGCAAATAGCAGCATTCGGTTCGTATAATTATCTTAAAGTAGATGGGACAAAATTACTAAATAATGATTGGACAAATTTCTGGATGGTTGGACTAAGTGTTAAATGGGATATCTGGGATTGGTGGAAAACGTCTTCCCTTGCTGAACAAGCAGAACAGCAGTATAATCAAATAGAACTTTCTAAACAGATACTTAAAGAGAACATTGAGATTGAGGTTTATAAAAACTATCTCAGTATGAAGAGTGAAGCCAGTAAGGTTGATGTAAGTAAATTACGAGTGGAATCAGCCGAAGAAAATTATAGAATTATCAATGATAAATATGAAACGCAGTTAGCCACAAGTACCGAACTAATTGATGCTGATTCGGAATTGCTGGATGCAAAAACAAAACTTATAACATCATATATTAATTACAAGATTGCAAAGGTCTATTTAGAAAAATCGATCGGAAGAAAAATTTATTAGGATATTCTGTGTATTCAATTGAAGTAAATAATTTAACTAAAAAATTCGGCGATTTTACAGCTGTTAATAATATTTCTTTCAAAGTGAAAGCCGGAGAGATATTCGGATTTCTTGGAGCGAATGGAGCCGGTAAAACCACGGCAATCAAAATGATGTGCGGAATTTTGGAACCAACTTCCGGCGATGCAATTGTAGGTGGTTACAGCATTGCAAAAGATCCTAATTCTGTAAAAATGAATATAGGTTATATGTCGCAGAGGTTTTCTCTTTACAACAATGATCTTGCTGTTGGCGAAAACATAGATTTTTTCGGCGGGGTATACGGTCTTGAAGGAAAAGAGTTTGAAGAAAGGAAAAAATGGGTGCTCGAAATTGCAAATCTTCAAGATAGAGAAAATATACTTACCGGTTCTTTGCCTGGAGGAATTAAACAAAGATTAGCCCTCGGCACGGCTGTTATTCATAAACCAAGCATAGTTTTTCTGGATGAGCCGACAAGCGGAGTCGATCCGATTTCCCGCAGAAGATTTTGGGATTTGATCAATGACCTCTCGGATCAGGGAGTGACGGTATTCGTTACAACGCATTACTTGGAAGAAGCTGAATACTGCAATAACATAATTTTAATTGATTCAGGCGAACTGATAGCAGAAGGTTCATCGAAAGAATTGAAAAGCAAATATCTTGAGCATAAAATAATTGAGATTGAATGCAGTAACGTGATAGGAGCGCTAGATATACTTGATAAAGAAACGTTTGTGATCAATTCGTCAATTTTCGGAAATACAATCCATGTTAGTGTTTCAGAAAATGAAGACTACAAAATTCAAATAAAAAGAGCTTTGGAAAACAAAAAAGATATTTCAATAAAAAGGATGAGCGAAATTACTCCGACATTAGAAGATGTGTTTATTCATCTATTAGAGAAAAGAAAAAATGCTGTTTCGAATTAAAGCCATAGCAAAGAAAGAGATCAAGCAGTTATCAAGGGACAAACGAATGATGTTCGTGCTATTCTTTTTTCCTGTCTTTCTTCTGATAATTTTTGGATATGCAGTTAATTACGATGTGAGAAATGTTAAACTTGCTGTATTAGATAACGACCGAACATCACTAAGTAGAGAATTTGTTAATGGTATTTCAAGTTCATCGTACTTTGATATTGTTGAAAAATTTACAGATGATAAAAACACAAAGGAAATTTTAGATAAAGGAAAGGCAAAAGCAGTACTCGTAATTCCTAAAGGATTTTCCAGAGATATTTATGCAAACAAAGAATCGGCTAAATTACAATTTCTGCTTGACGGTGTTGACGGAAATACAGCGGCGATAATTCAAAACTATTCAATAGCGGCGGTACAATCGTTTAATGAAAAACTTTTGAATGAAGCTTCAGCCAGAACCGGAATAAAAACTACAGCGCCGATAGATGTCCAGCCGAGATACTGGTTCAACCCGGATCTGGAAACAACCATTTATCTAATACCGGGACTTATAGCGTTAATACTTATTGTTACAGTAGTTATAACCGTATCTCTTTCCTTAGTGCGCGAAAAAGAACGGGGAACAATTGAGCAGATCAATGTTTCATCCATAACAGAAATAGAATTAATAATAGGCAAACTAATACCATATGTTGTAATTTCCTTTCTTATTGCGGGCATGGTGCTTTTTGCCGGTTTTGTTCTTTTTGGTGTTGTAGTAAAAGGAAGCTATCTCCTTCTGTTTTTTAGTATTCTTCTTTTTCTTATTGCATCAACCGCGATCGGCATTTTTATTTCGGTTATTTCCGATTCCCAGCAAGTTGCATTCTCAATTGCAACGTTTGTGACAATGCTGCCTGCAACAATTTTGTCCGGGTTTATTTTTCCAATTGAGAGTATGCCTTTTATCATTCAGGTTTCCACAAACCTTACTCCTGCAAAGTTCTTTATCGTAGCGCTTAGAGATATTATTATCAAGGGAGTGGGCTTATCCGTATTCTGGCAGCAATGGGGCTATATGCTGATTTTTGCATTTTTGTTTTTAGCCGCAGCAACAATTATTGGTAAGAGAAAAACAATAAAAGCATAATTAATGAGAATAATACTAAATATTATTAGGAAAGAATTTCTGCAGCTTAAACGCGATCCGAAAATGTTCGGCATTGTTTTATTGGCGCCGGTAATACAGTTGATCTTTTTGGGATATGCCGTAAATATGGATGTTGAAAAAGTTCCAACAGTGGTATTTGACCAGAATAGAACGGAAATTAGCAGAGACTTTTTAGAAAAATTCAGCGGTAACAGATATTTTGAATTTGTAGAGCAAGTTGATAATTATAAAGATTTTCAACGAGCTATTGAATCAGGCAAAGCTTGGCTTGGGATTGTTGTTCCATACGATTTTGAAAAGAGTATTGAAAGAAATGAAACAGGAAAACTGCAGGCAATATTTGACGGATCGGATGGAAATAAAGCCTCAATAATTTCAGGTTATCTTCAAAAAGTGATCTCTAATTATTCCATAGAGCTGCTTGATTTAAAAATGAAAAAGTACGGGAAATTTCAAACTCCCATCAGTACAGTTGAACCGGAGATTAGGGCGTGGTACAATCCCGAATTAGTGACCAGGGTTTATATGGTGCCGGGAATTGTTGGGTTACTTTTATCTGTGATAACCCTAATTTTAACATCGCTTGCAATAGTTAAAGAAAGAGAATTAGGAACTCTTGAACAAATAATAGTAACTCCGATCAAGCCGATACAATTGATTATTGGAAAATTAATTCCCTTTGCCATACTTGGTTTTGCAGCTGTTACGATAGTGTTAATAGCTATGACTTTCATTTTTGATCTTCCTCCGAGAGGAAGCATTTCTCTTCTGTTTTTTAGCACATTCCTTTATATACTTTCAACACTGGGTCTGGGACTGTTCGTTTCCACAATTTCCAAAACTCAACAGCAGGCAATGATGCTTGCAATATTTGTTGTCCTTCTGCCAATGATATTTCTCTCCGGGTTTGCTTTCCCGATTGAAAATATGC
>QILJ01000529.1 GCA_003233295.1 Ignavibacteria bacterium
TTTTTCTTTTCGTCAATAGCTCTTTTCCTTATATCTAATAATGCTTGGTAAAATGTTTCTATCCTCTTCTTACGGCGTATTATCATACGTCTATGGAAAGAAGCAAATGCACTGCCCACAATAGCAATTATAGAAATGAACGGCCAGAGAAGTGAAGCATATTTAGTCCATATTGAAGGTTTATCACGACTGATATATTGCTCCGTGCCAGCATGTAACGGAAAAGTAAAACTTTCGGCATCGAAATCAGTTTTCAGCATATTATAAATATTATCAAACTGAACAAGTTGTGCTTTGTCTTCAATTAATGTTTTAACTATGTTATAGACAAGTGTATTATCCAGATCATTCAACCCGACTAATATGTCGTCAATCGCAATAGTTAAAACCGGAGAGTTCGGCTTTCCTTTATAAAATGATTTTGGAAGTACAAAAGGACATGAACTTTGAAAAGAGATCTTAAATCTTTCTACTGATGAGCCTTTACCTAATTGAGAAACTTTATCCTCAGACAAATCATAAGTGATTTTAGTTTTCTGACCAATTTTTTTTTGCAGAAGCATAACAATAGCTGAGTCAGATATTCTAGCTGATCCAAGTTCAGTGACTTTTAATAAAGTTAAATCTTTGTTGCCGCTGGTACACGAGACGAAAGTTATTATGCCCAGTATTATCAGAGCATTCCAAATTTTATTCATATATACTTTTTATTGAGTTTAACAAATTAACAATTTTAATTATTAGATAAATCTTCCTTTGTGATTTCTCTCTTTTCAAATCCTGGACCTTGCCAGGAAACTTTTATATATTTTCCACCGCCTGATTGGAAATATCTCAATTCAACTAAATGTTTCCCCTTTTCCAAATATACTTTCCCAGATTTTTCTATAGCTGGATGAACTCCTTCATTATTAATAACTTCTACGTTGTCTATTAATAGTTTACTCCCATCATTTGTTGAAGCGAAAAATGTATAATCACCTTCATCTTTAATATATAAGTATCCATGCATAACAAGACCGAAATGTAATTCTCTATGCTTAAGATCATCCAGCCTAAATCTACTTACCACACCATCTCTTTTCGGAGTTAGATTTATAAAGTCCGGAACTTCAATCCACCTACCTTCGTAATATTTATATTGAACTCCTTCCAATTTTTCTATTGGCTGATATTTTGATGTTGATATTTCACTGGGGACAAGTCCTTCTTTAATTGCAATTGCACTCAGAATTGAATTTTCTTTAATAGTAATGGGACCTTTATACTTTAATGAAGATTTGTCAGGTGTTGCACCGTCAGTAGTATAGTAAATCTCCGCTCCTTCTGTATTAGATGTTAATTTCACTTCCACTTTTTCATTAAAAAATTGATCAGCTGGAAAAATACGGGGAGCCAAAACATTAAGTCTTTTCAGTTCTAATACTGCTGTACTACTTTTCTTGTTTTTTGTAAATGCTCTTGCTTTAATAATGACCGGACTAGTTTGTTCAAATGGTTTTGCATATTTCTTTGATGATCTTGTAGGATCACTACCATCTAAAGTATAATACACATTTATATCATTCGGATAATAAATACTTACCATTCCCAAACTATCACGTTCAATATTAGGCTGCAAAATTTCGAATAAGGTTGATTTACCGGTAAGATTTGATGAAATATTTAAATCATCTGTATTTACCGTTTCATCAATATATATTGGCTTTTTGATTTCGCTAAAATTATTTCCAGTAACGTTTATATTTTTAGAATTTTGTTCAAGACGCAAAAATATATTTGATGATTGCGGAGAACATCCGTTTACAAATACATCTCGGGTATTTTGTAAAACTACTTGTCCCAAAGCGTCATTTGCAATCTCTGAGTTGACATTCAACAATTTCAAATTTTTCACGTCATTAAAGACTATAGCAGGTCGATGCTCTTCACTATTATAAGTTAGTTCTACATCTCTAAATGTTATTCCATCAACGTGACGGACAAAAAAACCATAAGCTGGTAAAATTCCAAGTCTAATACATTCGGGGTATTCATTAATTAACTCAGGCATTTCTGCTAACCCTTCTGCTAATGTACCTCCGCCAATAAAATTAATTCTAACATTAGAAATAGAAATATTTTTAATAGGATGACCAATCTCTCCAACAATTGAGCATCCCGTTTTACTGGCATTTTTAGCAACAATATTACTGATGCTGATATTATTTATCGAACCAATAGGCTTTCTTTTATTTAAATATTCCCTCGATCTATTTCCTAAACGGATAAATATTGGAGAAGTAGTTTCTTCTATTACCAAATTTGAGATTGTAACACTTTCCATAATTCCTCCATCGACAATCTCAAGCGCAATACCAGCCAAGCCTTCATTTCTTCCTGAGAAACCATCTTGCGTTAGAGACGGACCAAAATAACAGTTTGTAACTGCTATATTTCTAAACCCTCCATAAGATTCAGTTCCTGCTTTAATACCATTAGTCCGAGTGCGAATAATACAATCAGAAATTACTACATTTTCAACCAAACCTTCACCGGTACTTTTTAAAGTTATACCGTCATCATCAGAATCTCCAATCAGACCAGTTATAACAACATTACGACTCTGGTTAATATCAACCATGTCGTTATTTTCTGCTCCATGTGCGAAAATTTTCAGATCACGAAGAGTTACACCGTCGCATTTTAAGTAATGTTGAGTCCACGCTCCAGGATGCTGTAAAGTAACTCCTTTAACAGTCACATCCTTACAACTGACGAATTTTATAAGTGACGGTCTGTTTTTTTTACCTTGAAAACTTTTTCCTTGTCCGTCAATTATTCCAAA
>QILJ01000411.1 GCA_003233295.1 Ignavibacteria bacterium
CTCTCGAAAAAAATAAAATTCCGGCGGTATCGCACATGCTGAATTCAATCGTCCTTTTTGTCTGAAACATAATTACCTTATTGATTATTAATATTTTAAAACTTTTAATGTAATAGTAAGCATTTTTGCATTCAATATTATCCCTCTTTTGGCTATTTTTGTTCACTTGAAAATAAACTATTGAAAATATTTAATGAAAAAGATTTTAGTTGCAGTTATACTCCTATCGGCGTTTAATATATTCCCGCAGTCAGGTAATAAAGAAATAAAAAAAACATTTTATCCCAACGGAAAGATAAAAAGCATTGGAGAATATGTTAACAATGTAAGAGACGGTTCTTATCAAGAGTTCTACGAGAGCGGTGCGCTGTGGAAGGATTGGAAATTTGCTAACGGCTTAGAGGAAGGAAGATCGCTTTGGTATTTTGAGGACGGGACGTTAAGCATGGAGTGGAATTATATTCATGGTAAGCTGCAGGGAGTTTCACGTTGGTATTATGAAACGGGAGAGCTTTGGGCGGAGCCGTATTATATAGATGGTTTGCAGAATGGTTTTACGAAAACTTATTATAAGAGCGGAGCGCTGCAGGGTATCTGGGATTACAGAGACGGAAAGCTGAACGGACTTTCTAAAATATATTTTGAGAGCGGAAAACTAGAAGTTGAAAGAAATTATGTTGATGGAAAATTGAACGGAAAAACTCGTGTATATTATGAGTTTAATCAAGTGGCTCTGGAGGCAAACTATAAAGACGGAAAACTGGATGGAATTTCATATATATATTACCCCGACGGTACTATCAAGGTAATCGATCAATATGAAGACGGGCAGATCATTAAACGTGAAAAGTACGAGTACGGTTCCAAAGTTCCTAAAATAGAAGAAAATTTTAAGGAGTTCTATCCCAACGGAGTTGTTAAGTCAGAGTTAAGCTTTAAGAAGGGAAAATTGGACGGAACAAGCCGGCATTATTATAATAGCGGGTATCTAAAACAGGAAGAAAACTATCGACAAGGTTTATTTGATGGTACATCTATTTACTATTCACCGGATGGAGCCAGATCGGAAGAGGTCAATTATCTCCTGGGTGTTAGAAACGGAGTTCGCCGCGTTTATGATGAAGAGGGAGTCTTGCTAAGGGAAGAAAGCTATAAAAATGATTCGCTTGATGGTAAGTGGAAATCGTTCTATCCTTCCGGTAAGGTTAAAACTGAAAGAGAATATGTCTTTGGAAAGATCTATGGACCGGAAATTACTTATTACGAAAGTGGCAATATCAAATCAAAGGTGTATTACCGAGGGTCGAAAAGAACCGGTATAGCAACTAGGTTCTATGAAAACGGTGAAGTGGAAGAATACGGCACTTACAAAAATGATAAATTGGAGGGCAACTTTTACTCCTATCATCCGAATGGATTGTTGAAGAGTGAGATAGAATATAATAACGGTGAAGTAGTTTCAAAGGTTGTTTACAATGAGGAAGGAGAGAAAATTTCTTCTGGAAAGTAAGGGTTATAATCCTTCTTTAAGTTGAGATTTCAAGGCAGCATATATTTCTTCTGTAGGCATCGGTTTTCCTGTCCATAATTCAAATGAGTGGGCTCCCTGCTCAACAAACATTTTCAACCCGTTTATCGTTGTTGCACCTTCGCGCGCAGCTATTCTTAGGAGTTTAGTACTTATCGGATTATAAACAATATCAAAGACAAGTTGATTCTCATGAAATGATTCGGCGATCTTGGTTGGTGAGTCATCTTCTTTCGGGTGCATCCCTATTGAGGAAGCGTTGATTATCAATTTTGATTTCGAGAGAATTTTGACCAGATCGGGCGGATATAAAGAATGAGTTTTAATCCTGTCATAAAGCATCTTCTCTGAAAAGTACGTTTTAATCACATCGGCTCTTTCTAACGTTCTGTTGATCAGATGTATTTTTTTTACATGAAAATAACGGAGTAAAGTAAACACTACGCTGCGAGCTGCGCCGCCGGCTCCGAAGATTGACACAACTGAACCGGAAAGGTCTTTTTTGTATTCCTTAAGTGTTTCAAAAATGCCGTGAACATCTGTGTTGTAACCGTATAAAATTCCGTTATCATTCACTATCGTGTTAACTGCACCGACAATACTAGCACCCTCAGAAACTTCATTCAGAAAAGGAATAACTTTTTCCTTATGCGGAATTGTAACGTTGAAGCCGGTTATACCAAGCGCAACCATTCCCTTCAAGGCATCCTTTAAATTGTTTGAAGTTATATCGAACGGAAGATACAGATAATCCAAATCAGTTAATGTGAATGCGAGGTTGTGCATGAAAGGAGAAAATGAATGCTTTAGCGGATGTCCGATTACACCGACCAATTTCGTTGATTGGGATATTTCCTTTACATCAGGCATTCAATTCTCACAAATAATTTTTTATTATTTATTCAACTTAGTCGATTTAACTTCCGGCAGATCTTTTGCCGATTCATTACGTACAAAGGACTTCTTTAAATATTCCAATGCTTCAGTGTTTTTATTTTTCAAGAATTTTCTCTTTGCTTTCTCGTAATAAGCACTGGCTTTTTCCGGTTTTAGTTTTACTAGCATATTAAAGGAGTTAACACTCTCAACCCAATTTCCAATCTCAGCATACATTTCTGCCAATCTATTCCATGCAGTAAAGTTGTTCTCATCAAGCCGGATAATTTTTTTACAACTTTTAATTGCACTTTCGAGATTGCTTGTTGATTTTGTTATGCTCACATGAATTTCCAATGCTTCAACTGATGCCGGGTCAACGGAAATTGCTTTGTTGATATCATCCAGCGCCAA
>QILJ01000166.1 GCA_003233295.1 Ignavibacteria bacterium
CAGAGAGTGATCTTATCGGGTTATCTTGGATCGATCGGATTTAGTTTTCCTGCTGCCATGGGAGCCTATTATGCAGAACCAAACAAACCAATAATTTCTATAAGCGGGGACGGCGGCTTCGGACAATACATGACAGAATTTAATACAGCTGTGCTTAATAAAATGAAGATAACTCATATATTACTTAACAATAACGAGTTGGGTAAAATCTCAAAGGAACAGCGTGATGTAAAAATGCCGGAATGGCAGACACAGCTTAGCAATCCAAGTTTTGCAGAGTATGCAAATATCTGCGGCGGGTTTGGTGTAAAAGTTACAAAGAATGAAGAATTGGAAAATGCAGTGTTCGAAGCTCTTAATTATGACGGACCTTCTATTGTTGAGATCATTGCTGATCCGCTATTAACATAAAAATAATAATTGAGGAATTTATGAAAGAAGTATTTACTCTGGAATTAATGAAATTAATTGATGATAAAAACACTAAAATAATAGATGCGCGCCCTGTTGATGCATACAATGGCTGGAGATTTGAAAATGAGACCAGGGGCGGGCATATCAAAAATACAAAATCGTTACCGGTGAAATGGACAAAGTATATGGATTGGATAGAGATAGTGCACTCGAAACAAATTTTACCGGAACATAAAATTATTGTTTACGGATACAATCATGAGCAGGCAACAAGAGTAGCAGAATCATTTAGGAGAATCGGTTACGAGAACGTCAGATTGTACAATCATTTTGTTGATGAATGGTCAGCTGATGATGAATTACCGATGGAGAAACTTCAAAGATACAGCCATCTGGTCTATCCGGAATGGGTCAAGTCAATTTTAGATGGAGAAACACCTCCGGAACATAATGGCAGTAAAACGGTGATCTGTCACGCTCACTATAGAAACCGAGATGCATATTTATCCGGTCACATTCCCGGTGCAATAGATATTGACACTTTAGCTCTCGAAGCGCCTGAAACGTGGAATAGACGCTCGCCTGAAGAGCTTAAAACCGCTTTGGAGCAGCATGGAATTACTGCAGATACCACGGTTGTATTGTATGGGAAATATATGCAGCCGGATAATGCAGATGAGTTTCCGGGAAGTGCAGCCGGACATATCGGGGCAATACGCTGTGCGTTTATTATGATGTACGCAGGAGTTAAGGATGTAAGAGTGTTGAACGGCGGATTTCAATCATGGAAAGATGCTGGTTTTGAGATAAGCTCTGAGGACGTTCCTAAAAATCCGGTTCAAGATTTCGGCGCTGAAATTCCAGCTAACCCGGATCTTGCAGTTGATATACCGAAAGCAAAAGAGATGCTTAACTCTGACGATGCAGACCTTGTTTCGGTGAGAAGCTGGCGCGAGTTTATAGGGGAAGTCAGCGGGTATAATTATATCGAAAAGAAAGGACGCATTCCCGGGGCGATATTCGGGAATTGCGGTACAGATGCTTATCACATGGAGAACTACAGAAATCTCGATCATACCACACGAGAATTTCATGAGATTGAAGATATATGGAAAGAAGTGAATATCACGCCTGATAAACATCTTGCCTTTTATTGCGGAACGGGGTGGAGAGGAAGCGAGGCTTTTTATAATGCGTGGCTCATGGGCTGGTCTAGAGTATCAGTATTTGACGGCGGATGGTTCGAGTGGAGCAATGACCCTGAGAACCCGTATGAAACCGGTGTGCCGAAAGAGTAATTTATTAATAATTAAACAAATAGATAGAGGTATATAAATGAAAGCTATATGGAATGGAAAAATAATTGCTGAAAGCAATGATACAATAGTTGTAGAGAACAATCACTATTTCCCGGGGAATTCGGTAACGAAAGAATTTCTCGAAAACAGCAGCACACACTCCACTTGTCCGTGGAAAGGGGAAGCATCGTATTACAATTTAGTAGTTGATGGAAAAACCAATAAAAATGCCGCATGGTATTATCCTCAGCCGAAATTGGCGGCACAAGAAATACAAAATTACGTTGCTTTCTGGAAAGGCGTAAATTTTGTAAGTGAGTAAAAAAAACAGAGAATAACAAATGAAAAAATTCGATGCAATAATTATCGGCTCCGGTCAGGCGGGCACTCCGCTTGTCTTTAAGTTAGCGGGCAATGGTAAGAGTGTAGCTTTTATTGAAAAGGAGCATCTCGGCGGAACTTGTCTGAATGTCGGATGTACTCCAACTAAAACTTATGTTGCCAGCGCACGAAGAATGTTCGATGCACATCATGGCGATGAATTGGGTGTGGAAATTACCGGCGGCGCAAAAGTAAATTTGGCTAAAGTTAAATCCAGGAAAGATGAACTTATTAAAAAATCTGTTGACGGAATTCGCAGCGGACTTATAAAGAATAAGAACATCACTCTGTTTAAAGGCGCTGCAAGTTTTTCCGGGCAGAAACAGATATCGATAAACGGTGAAGAAATTACCGGCGAAAAGATTTACATCAATGTAGGCGCCAGGGCAAGAGTTCCGCAGGGATTTGAAGGTGTTGATATATTAACCAATCAAGAATTGCTTGAGCTGGAGAAACTGCCTGAGCATCTTATCATTGTTGGGGGAAGCTACATCGGACTTGAATTCGGACAAATGTTCAGAAGATTCGGCAGCAGAGTTACTATTATCGAAAGAGGGACAAGGCTGATCAGTCGTGAAGACGAAGAGACATCTGACACAATAAAGGAAATATTGGAAAGTGAAGGAGTCGAATTCAGAATAAATGCCACATGCCTAAGCGGAATTCAAGATGAGAACGGCAGAATTACCGTTAAAGTTGACTGCACTCAAGGACCGCCGGAGATCCCAATACCGATACACTAAATCTTTCTGCCGCTGGTATTGAGACAGATGAGCGGGGATATATTCAAGTGGATGATTATCTTGAAGCTAATGTTCCAAACATCTTTGCCTTAGGCGACTGCAACGGTAAAGGCGCATTCACTCACACTTCTTACAATGACTATGAGATAATTGCAGAGAATATGTTCGAGGGTAAGGATAGAAAAGTTTCCGACCGTATTTTAACCTATGGATTATTTATAGACCCGCCCTTGGGAAGAGCCGGTATGACACTGGTACAAGCTAAAGAGACCGGCAGAAAATTGAAAGTCGGTCACCGCCCTATGAGTTGGGTTGCGAGAGCAAGAGAGAAGGGAGAGACACAAGGATTTATGAGCGTGGTCATTGATGCCGAAACGGATAGAATTTTGGGCGCTTCAGTATTGGGGATTGGCGGTGATGAAATAATCAGCAGTATCTTGAACATCATGTATGCAGATCAGCCTTA
>QILJ01000245.1 GCA_003233295.1 Ignavibacteria bacterium
AGTAGTTGGATAGGAGAAATCAAAATCCTCACCTTCAAATCTTAAACCTTCTGGAACATCTCCGCTTCCATGCAATGGATTTGACCAATATGAATTAGCAAAGGATATAAGATCAGCAACCGAAGCAGTATTTTTTGTGAAATCTATTTTTTCAGAAATATTAGTATTTGCTAAACCAGATTGATCGACAAATTTTTGTGCGTATTGATTTAGATTTGGTGTTACAACAGTTGAATCGGGATTGTAGGATGCAGCTATTGCAGGATCAACAAAGAAATTATTATAAGATATATTAACAATTTGTTCTAACCCGGCAACATCATCAGAAGTAAGCGAGTCCAACTCGAGAAGCGCTCTGCCACCATCCGGACTTTGACCAACGAAACCATCATTTATACATAAATTATTTATAAAAGTTAAATTAACACATTCGCCAAATTCCATTACTCTATAACCAAGATTAACGAAGGTACAATGATTTACATATGCATAATTCAAATGTCCTCCATCATCTCTTAGAACTCTTGCGCTCATATTATAAAAAGTGGAGTTCAGAAAATATAAAGTATCAATATGGTTCCCGCGATCATCAATTCCGCGACCATTATTCCAACTAGACATTTGATCGCCAACCCATGAATCGATGATAAATATATTATTATCATCACCGTCAAGTCGTATAGCTGATTGTGCATCATGTTGAATATGGCAATCCTCAATGTAAATTCTTGCCGAATCAGTTTTAACACGGATAGTTCTTGTATTATATCCGCCCAATTCGTCTCTGTTAGTTACATATAAACCTTTAAGATGTAAATCATCTCTAGGGGTAAATGGTCTGGATGATTCTCCACCTGAAACAACACCCGGGATTAATTGCGGTCTTGCACCGTCGCCATCTTGAGCAAATATTTGAAGTGGAAATCTGTTCTCAATAGTTCCCAGTAAAATATAAACTGCACCATCACCGCGACTTAATTCATAGATAGTATTCAGATCAACTCTATCGCCTGTGTCAGTTGTGTCTCCATCAATTGCTTCATTTAATGTCCCCACTCCAGGATCGACATGAACGATTCTCTGGGAGAAGATATTTATCGAGAAGAAGAGAAAAAACATGATGGAAAAGATTGTTAGTTGTGCTTTCATTGTAACCTCACTTTTTGTTAGAGATAATTAATTAGATGATCGTTATAATTTATATCGAATACCTATATCCATTGTCCAACCATAATATTCTTCATCAGTTGGAAAGTCTTTTATTCCTAAGAATGACCTATCAGGAATATTGCTGATATTATTGAAATTCAGAAAGATCATAAAATTGCTGAATATTTTCTGCTGAAACGCCAGGTCCCATCTAAAAAAATCGTCAGAATAGCCATCAAGTTCTTCTCTTGTTCCGACTGTAGACAAACTTTTACCTTGATATACAAGGGATAACCTGCCGGAAAATCCACCTTTTTCGTAACCCAGAGTTAAATTTGCAATATCCAGGCATTGGTCCTTCTCTTACAGTATCTATTACAGTCGGCTGGAACGGGGGAAGCGGACTTCTCGGACCAATTTCGAAGAATGGATAAAGCGTTTTTGATTTCATATGCGAGTAATTTAGATAGATAATAAATCCATCAAATGGCTTCGGCAGCAAAGTCAGATCAGCTTGCAATTCAACTTCAAATCCCCAAACAGTTGATTTCTCCTCTGCATTAACCGGCTGAGTTAACATAAATCCTTTATATTTTCCTTCTTTAACTCTTGATCGTCTTATATAATCAATATCCCATAGTTCCTTATAAAATCCGCCTAATGTAAATAAACCATATCTATTGTAGAATGATAGGAATAGATCGTAATTCCAGACTTTTGTATGATTAAGAAAAGGATTTCCTTTATTGATCTCACTATCTAACCGCAAGATCTCTTCCCACGGTACAAGATTAAAATAATTTGGACGAGCAAGAGATCTTGTAATTGCAATACGTGTATCGAACCAATCAGTGAATTTATATCTAACATGCACCATCGGCAAAAGTTCTCCGTAAGACTGTCCTCCAGTCGTATCTTTAACATTTACCAAGTTTGGTGTTTCGTCTTCTCCACCTGCAGGCTGACCAAAAATACTTTTATACGAATTTTCCGTATACTCATATCTGACACCAGGTAAGATCATAAGCCTAGAACCAATATTTACCTCGGTCATTATATAAGTAGCAAATATACCTTCATTAGCAGTATAATCTTGTAACTGGATTATCGGATCATCCACGAAAAGAGCTGAACTATCACTTGGGAACCTGAAATATCTCATATGATCATAAAACTCCCGCAAGGAATTTCCATCAAGGCTGGGACCAAATTCATATTGGTTATCTAAGAATGGTCCAACAATATCTTCGTTTGATAGGAAGTTCGAAATTTGAAGTTTTCTATCAGGCGTTAAAGTAAAACTTCTGTAAAACATTTCGGGATTTTGAGAATAAAGAATTCCAAGATCATTCAAATTAAAATGACTTGTCCATAATTTTGTATTATTTCTGTCTCTATCTTTATAGCGATATTTAACTCCAAGTTTTAAATAACCAGCTACATCATTGCTTAGGTTATAATCAAATTTTGTATTTACCTCGCCTATAATATTTTTATCATCAACAGCACGGCTGTATATATTCATATTCTTAAAAAAAGTTACATCCAGATTATTTTTTGCTCCGGCAGGAATATACTGTGGTCCTTGATCATCTATAATATCATTCCTGAATGCAGCTAATTCACGGAAACGATTATCAAATTCAAAAGGAGTTCTTTGTTCCGTCATTGATAACGATGCTTTCCAATCAATGTCCATAAATGAAAGATTATGCTTACCAGAGAGTATATTTGTAAACATACCAACATTTATTTCTCGATTCCTATAATCATATTCAGTCCTAAAATTTCCAACTCTATAGCGTTTTCTTCTGCGTGTTTCATTTCTTTCAGTTTTGCTATAAAAACTGGTGAACATAATTCCGCCATTACCAAGATCATAATCAAGAGCCAGACTTGCACCATATCTATCTCTAATTTCTTTCCTATCAACAAGATTTAAATCAGTGACTGTAATGACCGATCTATCTTCACCTTCTCTCTGCTCTCTTGTAAACTCATAAGATCCGGTCAATCCGTCTGATCCACGATTAGCTCGCTGTAAATTTCCAGTGAGTACTATACCAAATTTATTATCAAAGTATCTGTTACTAAATCCGATAGTTCCTTTATAATTGCCGTAATAATTTTCATGGTTATTATACCCCCCCTGAAGTTTAACATCGAGTTTAGTATTCTTAGGTGCTTTTTTCATGGTAAAATTGACTGATCCGCCAATTGCATCAGCATCTTTATCTGGAGTTAAGGCTTTATAAACTTCAATACCGCCTAACATATCGGATGAGATCATACTCAAATCAACCGATCTATCTTCTTCATCTGTGGATGGAATTGCTACTCCATCAAGAGTAATAACATTAAATTTAGGAGCCAATCCTCTAATCACAATTTTTTGTCCTTCGCCGGCATTTCTTTGTATAGAAATTCCAGGCAAACGGCTAAGGGATTCTGCTGCATTCTGATCGGGTAATTCCTCAATCTTATCTTTTGATACTACATTCACAATTGTATTTGAAGATATCTGCTCGTTAATAGCCCGCTTCTGTCCTTGTAGCATTGCTGTAACAACAACATCCTCACTTAAAATTGCTTCAGCTTGAAGAGAAACATTTAATTCAATGCTTCTATTATCAATTATTTCAACCTCAACCACTTTTGCATGGTAACCCAAATAGCTGAATCTTATTTTTTGCTTTCCGGTATCAATCCCTCTGATCCTATACTTCCCGGATTTATCAACAGCGGCACCTAATACAGTTCCTACAACCATTACATTTGCACCAATTAAAGGATCTCCATTACTGGAATCTGTAACTACACCTTGAATACTGCCTGTACCTTGGGCAAATAGGTCAGTGGTCAATCCGTAGCTAATAAGTGTCAGTATAACAAGAATTTTAGATATTTTTGATTTCATTTGCTCTTCAGTGAATAATTTTAAATTTTACTATTATTTAATAAATACTATTAAAGGGCATATATAAAGTATAGTTGGTATACCAAGTTATGGGTTTTTTAATGAATTGTCAAATACTATTTATTAATTATT
>QILJ01000071.1 GCA_003233295.1 Ignavibacteria bacterium
GCGGCTTATGCATTTGCCAGAATTAACTTTTTGGGGAAAAATATTGCTTTTTTCCTGGTGCTTCTTCAGTTGATGGTTACTCCGGAAATTTTGATTATGAAAAACTATCAAATACTTTCAAATATAGGGCTAACAAATACTATTCTCGGCATAGGTCTTCCATATATGGCGTCGGCTTTTGGTATTTTTTTGCTGCGACAAGCTTTTAAAACTATTCCCAGAGAGTTAGAAGATGCAGCACGGATTGAGGGTTCTTCTACTTTGGGTATTTTGTGGAAAGTATATATACCACTATCAAAACCAACATATTTAGCTTATGCATTAGTATCAATTAGTTATCATTGGAATAATTTTTTATGGCCGCTTGTTGTTTCAAGCTCCAAAACGGTAAGGCCAATAACCGTAGGCCTTGCTATTTTTGCATCTCCTGAAACCGGTGTAAATTGGTCGGTTGTATCTGCTGCTACTATACTGTCGATCGCTCCATTGCTTGCAGCATTTTTACTTTTTCAGAAACAGTTTGTTAATTCATTTTTATATGCGGGAATTAAATAGTTGACTATTTTTTAGGAGGAATTATGGGAAAGATAGAACTTGTCAATGTATCTAAATCGTTTGGCAATAAGCAGGTGGTATCAGATATAAATATTACCGTTGAAGACGGCAGCTTCACAGTATTGCTTGGTTCTTCCGGATGCGGAAAGACGACCACCTTAAGGATGGTAAGCGGGTTAGAAAAACCGGATAGCGGAAAAATTATTATAGATGGAAAAGATGTTACCAACAAAAACTCTTCAAAAAGAGGAATATCTATGGTTTTTCAATCTTATGCCTTGTTTCCTCATTTGAATGTTAAAGATAATATACTTTTTGGGCTGAGGGTTCGTAAAGTCAACAAAGAAGAACAAAAAATAAAACTTCAAAGGGTAGAAGAATTATTGGGATTAGATGGAATATTGAACAATAAACCGTCGCAATTATCCGGTGGTCAAAAGCAGAGAGTTGCTTTAGCCAGAGCGCTTGTTGCAGAGCATTCTATATGTTTGATGGATGAACCTTTATCCAATCTTGATGCGGAACTACGCCACAAAATGAGGATAGAGATAAAAGCCATACAAAAAAGACTGGGGATAACCGTATTGTATGTAACCCACGATCAGATAGAAGCTATGAGTATGGCAGATCATATTATTTTATTAAACGATGGAAGAATTGAACAGCAAGGAACGCATCATGCACTATATGACAGGCCTGCAACAATATTTGCTGCAAAATTTATTGGTACACCTCCAATGAATATTTTAAACAAAGATGAAATAATGCTGCTTAACGATGAAATAATGCTGCTTAATAAGAATAATGATAAAATTTTACAGTTTAACTTTCTTGATGTTACTTTGAAAAATCAATGGTATATAGGTATTCGTCCTGAAAATATAGTTATCAATAAAAGTCGGGAAGGAATAGAGGGGAAAGTAGTATTTCAACATTATCTCGGTTCCGATACCATTCTTGGAATACAAATAAAAAGAAAAAATGAACTATTATCAGCGCGCATTCGAGACAAAAGCATATATAACAATGGAGATGTTGTATGGATAAGCTGGCTTAAGGAAAATATACATATTTTTGATTCTAACGGGGAAAGAGAGAAAGAGTATAATCAAGCAAATCAGAACAAAGGCCAAAGTTTCAAAAAAGCTTCTTAACAAAGGCCAAATAACTTATTTTACACATTAATCGGTATTTTAAGTAAAGTGAGTTTATCTCAATCTTTGTCAAAATGGCCTCGAAATGAGTTGCTTGGAGAAACTTATACTTCGCAGATTTTATGTTCCTTCTTTAATTGCACAGAGCAAGAATATGCATTCTCTTCATTTAGGTATTCATGCATTATGCAATTGGCTTGATGAGATGTTATGTGCACAATTGAATAAGCGGATGGTTCATTCGAATTGAAAAACGTGTTGTTATCTTTCGGCAACAATGCTATTTGATGATTTGTGCCTCTCGTAGAAGAATATCCTGTTTCGTTATATATACCGCAGATAGGCAGATGCACATGTCCGAAGAATATATGTTTGACATTTTTATATTGTTCGATGATTTGCCAAAATTTATCTTTTGGCTCAAATCCGATACTATCCATCTGCTTATGATATATTGTAAAAGGAGGATGATGCATAAATAAATAGACCGATGAGTTCTTATGTGCTTTCAACTTTTTGTCCAACCAGTCAAGGCGGTATTTGCAAAATCCACCATTATGCCAGTCTCCAATCTTCGTATCTAAAAACAGCAGCAATGAATCACCCTTAATTTGACTAAAATGCGCAAAAGTATCACATCCGAATTTATTACCAAAAACTTCTAAAAAAGCTTCCCTGTTGTCATGATTGCCAATAATAAGGTAATATGGAATGGTTATGGAGTTTAGCATTTCCTTCAAATCATAATAGGTTGAAAGCTCTCCTTTATCGGATAGATCGCCGGTTATTGTTACAAAATCTGCATCGCTTTGATGTTTATTGATACTTTCTATGGCTCTTTGTAGTTTGAAGGTCGGATCTGATCCGTACAGGCTTTTTCCTTTCGGTACCAAATGTAAATCGCTAAGCTGAATAAATTTCATTATAACTCCTATATTTTTTCTTACACGATGCGTTTAACTTATGTTAAAACCTTACTAAATGCAGTATAGCAAGTCTTTGTTAAAGTTATGTTAAGTATTTATTAAATTTATGTTAATATTACTACTATAAAAAACGGGCAAAAAATATTGACATTTTTGCATGCATAGTTT
>QILJ01000231.1 GCA_003233295.1 Ignavibacteria bacterium
TAAGAACTGAAGAGATTTTATGAAGACTTTTCAGAAGCAAACAGAGCAAAGACACTATATCTAACTGACTGTGTCGGTTCTATTTGTGAAATTTATCAAACAACAACTTTACGACCCGACACTATTTAAGCATCCGCTTAGGAAAAATAAATTACTTGTTCTCGGTTTGTGTTCTGAAATATTCTAATATTGATCGAGCTTCATCTTTAGTAAGATTTTGGTTTGCCATCTGAGTCAAATATTCCATTAACAATTTTTTTGCGGTTGGATCTTCTTTTACCATTTGATCGGGATTAAGGATCATATTCATAATCCATTCAGGAGAACGTCTTTCTGTTACTCCCTTCAAGGCTGGACCGACAAATCTTTTATTTATCTTGTGACAGGCGGAACACTTAGCTACAAACGTTTCTTCACCCTTTTTTACTAAAGCCGGATCAATTTTACCAAGTTCCACATTTTTAATTGGTCCAATACCTTTATCAATTGCTTCTGCTTTATTTGATGGTTTTTCTTTCTCAGTAGAATTACACGCACTAATTAGAAGAAGCATTACGAAAAAAAACACTATTTTATTTTTCATGTTACATACTTTAGTTAGTTATAGATTAATTTAATTAGAACAATTCTCTAAATAAAAATTAAGGAATTTTAGTTTTACTATCCACAAAATAATTATTTATAAAGGTTGCTAATATACAAAAATAAAATAAGAATTTTTTATCTGAATAAGAAAAATTTCATTGTTAGCAAAAAAAAGCGGACACTTATCATGTGTCCGCTTGAGGAAGATAAATTATTTGTTTTCGGTTTGTGTTCTAAAATATTCTAATATTGATCGGGCTTCATCCTGGGTAAGGTTTTGATTTGCCATAGGTGCTAAATATTCCATCAACAATTTTTTTGCAATCGGATTTTCTTTTATCATTTGGTCAGGATTAAGAATCATATTCATAATCCATTCAGGGGAACGTCTTTCCGTTACTCCTCCTAAAGCCGGACCAACAAATCTTTTCTTGATCTTGTGACATGCAGAACATTTTGCCACAAATTCTTTTTCACCTTTTTTTACTAGAGCCGGATCAATTTCACCAAGTGTTACTTCTTTAACTGGTCCAATTCCTTTATCGCTCATTTCAGCGTTGCCGCCGGTATCTTCTTTCTTCGAAGAAACCCACTTTGCGCCTTCAGGTCCCTTTTGATTTGGCGGATTTGTTCCTTTAAGACTCAATATATAACTACCTACTTCCTGTATCTGGTTTGGACTCAGCTGAGATTTCCAGCTGATCATTCCTTTTGCAGGAACACCTTCGGAAATTGTATGGTAAATATTTTTAATACCGCCGCCATTTATCCAATAATCATCGGTAAAATTCGGTCCAACAAGTCCTTCACCGTGTTGTCCATGACATGCGGCACAATTTTTAATAAATATTTTCTTACCAGAAGCCAAAGCTCCCGCATCGGTAAGAGCTGTTACCGTTTTTTCTGTTATCACAGCCCCGCTCTTAGTTAACGCTTCCATTTTTAAATTTGCTGCCTGCATCTCTTCTTGATATTCTCTTTCTTGAACATTGCCATCACCTATAACATGATAGTCAATCATATATATAATACCGAAGATGATAGCACCATAAAATAGAGCATTCCACCATGGGGGAATTTTGTTGTCAAGTTCTTTGATCCCATCAAAGTCATGATCCAGCATAATATCATCTTCCTGCTGAATTGAGACTGATTGAGTAAGAGCATGAATAAGCTTTTTAAAAGGTGCCGTTGCTTTTTTTCCTTCTGTATCGTTACTTTCGGCATAAACAAGAACCAGCCACAATACTAGCGCAATTAAAAACGCAGTTATTGCTACTATTATCTTCAACATAGATCCGAAATCACTGTTATCTACTCCGGTTTCAGTTTGAGCAAATAATGTTGTGCTGAAAATAGGCAAAAGTGATAAAACAGATATAAAATTTAATTTAACTTTATTTTTCATTTTTGTTCTCATCATTTATTTTTACATGATCATTTTCTTGTAAAGGAATGTTTGCAAGATTTTCCATATAAGGTTTGTCTTTTTTAAAAACCCAGATCACAATTACAATAAAAATTGTGAAAAATATCAGCAACCCTATTATTGGAAAAACTGAAACATTCTCGATAGAGGTTAAATAATTTGATAGCATATTTTTTCCTACTTATTTTCAGTTTGTTTAACTTTAATATCCGTCCCAAGCCTCTGCAGATAAGCAATTAGAGCTACAATTTCCTTATCAGGTTCAACAATTATCCCGCTTTCTAATAAGTCGTCTGCTATATCTTGAGCTTGAGACTGAAGATCACTTACCGCCTGATCTTCATAGCCTTCTTTGTATGGAACTCCCAACGTACGCATCACATTTATTTTTGTTGGCGTTAAATCCGTACTCAATTGCTGTTCAAGCAGCCAAGAATAACTTGGCATCAAAGAGCCTGGGGACATCTGTCTTGGATTCTGCATATGAAGATAGTGCCACATATTAGAATATTTACCGCCTATCCTGTGCAAGTCAGGTCCGGTACGTTTTGACCCCCATAAGAAAGGATGGTCGTAAACAAATTCACCAGCTTTCGAATACTCACCGTATCTTTCGGTTTCTGAACGGAATGGACGCACCAATTGTGAGTGACATGAATTACATGACTCCCGAATATAAATATCACGTCCTTCCAATTCTAACGGTGTATAAGGTTTTACACTTTCAATGGTTGGAATATTTGATTTAATTAACCATGTTGGAATAAATTCTACAAGACCGCCAATCA
>QILJ01000150.1 GCA_003233295.1 Ignavibacteria bacterium
CATTTCATCTTATAAACCAATTTTCAAAAACATTAAACTTAAAGCATAAGGCATATAATAACAATAGGTTACAGTTTTCCCCGTCGCTTGTGAAGGGATAATATATCTTATTATTCACGTTAGATTTAAAGTTTAATTGAGATAAATATCGGTCAATTTTTCTTCTCTACATGTTAATTGTTCCCTTATCATATTGGCATGATTTTCTTTATTACATTAAGCAGTATTTGTAACTAGCTACAATACAATTATTTAGCAGATTCTATTTTAAGAGAAAAGCGCATAGGAGAACAGCAAGGATTCTTTGGCCTATGAGTTGTGATTTATATCACACTCTATGGTAAAGAATATAAAAAATAGAACGCATAAATTATTACTCGGTACATTTTTAGTTTGTGTAATTATGAGTGCAAACCTAATTGGACAAACTATAAGCGGTCGATTTGAAGTTATTCATGACTCCGACTCAAATTATATTGGGAAGATACAAGTTAAGCTGCAGGAAGGACCTGCTGTAATAGGCAACGCAGTAATTAGATATAAATTCAATCCTAATAGATTAACAATTCCTGAAAATCCTAAAGAAGGTACAGACTTTAAAATTTATAATTTTCAAAATGGAAATTACATTTCTTCAGTTTCACATCCCTCTGAAGAAGTTGTATCGATCAACATTGCAAAACTATTTGGTGATGATATTACTATCACTAACCAATATATGGATGTTGCCGAGATTACATTTTCTGTTAAAAATCCGAACGAGAGTAATGAATTTCAATCTGATATTATTCAATTTTTCCCGCCACTATCCTCTGATATGTGGGGAATTGGTGATTGGGTTGTTACACAAGGTGGAAAAAGTTTCGAATTTGTGAATTTAGTTTCTCCGGCTGATGGTGCTAAATATCTTCTGTCAACTGTTACTTTAAGATGGAATAAAGTTGATGGAGCTGAAAAATATAATTTACAAGTATCTAAAGATGAAGCATTTACTGATTTGATTTATAATAATACCGAAATAGCCGATACAGCTAAACGATTAAATCTTGATTATAGCACTAAATATTTTTGGAGAGTTAGATACTCCAACAGCGATGGAACCAGTCCATTTTCTGGTAAGTACAATTTTACTACGATGCAAGCTGTTCCCAAAGTTGTTTTGAAATCCCCGGCTAATGATTCAACAATACTTGGGACTTCAGTATGGTTAAAGTGGAAAAGTGTATCCGGGAGAGATTACTATCAAATGCAGTTATCGACAGATGATAATTTTACCAATATCGTAAAATTCTTAGATACTTTGCATATAAATGAAATTCAACTTGATAACCTTGTAAAAGGTGAAACTTACTATTGGAGAGCACGCGCTTCAATAGATAATGTATTTGGCGAATACTCAAATATACATAAGTTTTTTATCTACTCTGATGTTCCCAAAGTTGTATTAAGATCCCCCGCTAATAACTCAACTATCATGGGAACTTCAGTTACACTCAAGTGGAGTAAGATTTTCAGCGCTGAAAAATATAACTTGCAAGTATCTAAAGATGAAGCATTTACAGATTTGTTTTATAATAATAGAGAGATAGCTGATACAACAAAACGGTTGTCTTTAGATTATGGGACACGATATTATTGGAGAGTTAGATACTCCAATAGTGATGGAACCAGTCCGTTTTCAGGTAGATACAGTTTTACAACAATACAGGCTGTTCCAAAAGTTGTTTTGAAATCCCCAGCTAATGATTCTACCGTCATTGGAACCTCAGTATTATTAAAATGGAAAAGCGTATCTGATAGAGATTTTTATCAACTTCAAGTTTCCAAAGATATTGATTTTTCAGATATTATAGTGTCGATGGATGAATTACAAACTAATGAAGTTGATATTACTGATCTTGAAATTGGATATGATTATTATTGGAGAGTAAGAGTTTCTAGAAAAAACGTAATTGGAGAATACTCAAATACATTTAAATTCTCTACTTTCTCTGATGTGCCAAAAGTTATTGTAAGATCACCGGTCAATGATTCCACTATACTTGGAACTTCAGTTTGGTTAAAGTGGAAAAGCGTTTCAGGTAGAGATTACTATCAAATGCAGTTAGCAACAGATGATAAATTTGCAAATATCGTAAAGTTCTTAGATACTTTGCATATAAATGAAATTCAAGTTGATAACCTTGTAAAAGGTGAAACTTACTATTGGAGAGCGCGCGCTTCAAAGTATGATGTTTTTGGTGAGTACTCAAATACTTCAAGATTTTTTACAGCTTATGGTGATACAACAAAGCCTGTACTTTTAGCGCCAGCTAACGACGCGATGGATGTAAATACTTCGCTTACGTTCAAATGGGAAAAGATTGATACAGCCGAATACTATCAACTAGAGGTTGCTGAAGACGATAATTTTGACGATCTATTCTATCTCAATGAAAATGTTTCAGGTAATAAGCTCACAGTCAATGATTTTGAAAAAGGGGCAAGATATTATTGGAGAGTTAGATTTGCCAGTAAAAGCGGCAATAGTATGTATTCTAATGTGTTTTCGTTTGAAACTTTAGCTGGAACTCCGACTATCCCAACTTTAATTGCACCGCTTAATAACTCTGTTGACTTAGGTACTGAACTAACATTTAGTTGGGAAAATGAAGGCGTTGCGGATCATTTCAAGATTGAAATATACAGAGATAGTGGAATTCAAAGCCTATTTTACTCCGAAGATTCAGTTCATAGTACAAGTATAACAATTAATAAGTTTGGACAGGGAAAACAATATTTTTGGAGAGTTAGATCAACAAAATTCCGACCTTTATAAATTCAGAACTCGAATCGGCGAGCCTTCAATTTTAACTTTAGTTGAACCGATGAATAGTGCAGTTGCTCTTGACAATACTATTAAATTCCAGTGGAATCCAATTGATAGTGCAGATTATTATAATCTTGAAATTGCTGATGATAGTGACTTTCGTAATGTTCATTTCGAAATAAATAATATCTCTGCAAGTGAAATCACTATTTCAAATCTTGACGAAGGAGCACAATACTATTGGAGAGTTATATCTCACAATAAATTAGGATCAATAACAATTTCGGATATTTTCAACTTTTCAACCCATGTTGGTTTGCCTGATTTGCCTGTCGCATTGTCACCGGCAAATAATGCAAAGAATGTTGACACACAAGTTAGTTTTAGCTGGGAATCAGCCATAAATACTGAGTTTTATCATCTTGAAATTGCTACGGATAAAAACTTTAAAAATCTTTTTTACTCAGAAGATACGCTAACAATAAATAGAATAAAGTTAAAAAATGTTGGCGAAGGAAGAAAATATTATTGGCGAGTTAGAGCTTTGAATAATTACGGGAACAGTAATTTCACTGAGGAAAATAAATTTACGGTTAAAGTTAATAAGCCATCTAACTTAGGTGCAAAAGTTGAAGAAGATGAATTTATAAAATTATCATGGAAAGATAATTCAAAAGTTGAAAAAAGATTTATTATTGAACGTAAAATTAAAAACGAGGATACCTCAGAACAATTTATTGCTATCGACACACTTTACTCAAATGAAACTGACTATGAGGATTATTCAATAATTGATGATGAAACATATATCTATAGAGTTTACTCTGAAAATAATATTGCATCGTCAGATTACAGTAATACAACAGAACTTAAATTCTTAGCTGGTGAATATAAGGATCCTAATATTCCCGATGAGTTTAACTTATCACAAAATTACCCTAATCCGTTTAATCCAAGTACAAAAATCAATTACTCTTTGAAGGAAATAAGTAATGTTGGAGTTAAAATTTACAATATTCTTGGCGAAGTCGTAGAAACTTTGGTAAATGATGTACAGAATGCGGGTAATTATACCCTGGAATGGAACGCTTCCAATTATTCATCAGGCATTTATATTTATGTAATGAATGCCGAATCGAATGAAAGTAATGAAAGATTCCAAGCTTCCAACAAAATGATTCTTGTTAAATAATCCTCAATTTGTGTTGATTGTCTTTTTATATTCTTCAAACCTTCGAACAACTCACAATATTTTACAAATAAAAATGTTATTTTAATTAACATGGATTAAAAATTTAATAATTGAATGTCTAAATATTTATCACACAATATAACAGTTGAAGATACATTCGATAAAAGTTCTGATGTTTTGTCATTGATAATTGATCATGATGGATTAATCATCTATGCAAATAAAGGTTTCTCGGAAATATTGTATTGAGATTGAAACTCGAATCAGATCAAGTGAAAAATTACTTTTCAGATTTCCCCGATCACTTTAATTCAATTGAGATTAAGAAGGTAAAAGATGTTGTAAGAACTCAGAAAACTTCAACATTCGAAACAGTTATTGGAGAAAAAGTTTATAAGTTTATTGTCACTCCAAAAGTTTCATCGAACAGCAAAGTTGAATTTATAACAATAATAGCTGTCCCTCTTAATTCTGAT
>QILJ01000258.1 GCA_003233295.1 Ignavibacteria bacterium
TAATGATTGATCTAAATAATACAAACACAAACAATTAATAGGAGGGATTTATGGATAAACTATTAAAAAAAATTGTTACACTATCTATTATTGTTACACTAGCACTTTTAATGACCAACTGTAAAAGTGATAACGGAAACCCAACTTCTCCTGCTTCTGACAAAGATCAGAATCTTGTTGGGAAATGGCAGCTTGTGGAAGCTTTTATCCCTAGTATGAATATAACCGTAACCGCTGAACAGCTCGGCATCTATGTTGTAGCAGAATTCAAGGCGGACGGTAACTACTCAATGACTACAACCGACACTACTGCGACTCCTAAAATAGAAACCGGAACTTGGACTACTGCTAATGGTACTCTGACGCTGAAGAGTTCTGCTGACGGTACAGAAGAGAAAATCCCGTATACAATTACCGGAGATACCGGAATATTGAAATCAACATACGAGATACAGCCAGGTGTTGAAATTCCTGCTGAGTACAAGTTTAAAAAAATATAAGTTGAAAAATTTTATTGGATTAAAGACATCGCGGGGTATCCTGTGATGTCTTTTTTTATTAACCACACATTAATGGAAGTAAACCGATCCTGGAATTTCTTCTTTATCAATGCCAGGTCCTTTCCACTGAACAGTTAGTTTAGGTTTTCCTCCAACCTGAAAATGCTTAACAGTAATTGAATGATATCCATTTTCCAAAGCAATTATACCGTGTCTTTCACGACGTCTATGAGAGCCGTCGTTATTTACAACCAGTATATTATCAATATACAAAACACTGCCATCATCTGAATCCAAGTAGAAAGTATATGTCCCCTTTTTCGGGATATTAATATATCCGCTATAAATCACTCCATTCTTTTCTGACATATTAATACCAAGGTCAGCTTTAATTGCTGGTAATGTTCCTCTGTGAAGCAGCGGATACCTTATTATATCATCAACTTTTTTACACAACCATACTTCTCTATACTCATAGGAAATTCCTTTTTTTACATTTTTCACTTTTACCGGCAGAAGCAGGTCAAGTTTCCTGAATTTGAGCGGTGTCGTATAACTGGAATAAAATCCGTCTTTAAATGCTTTCGTTTTAACGATCATTGATTCTGTGACTTTGAACTTGCTTTCATAATGTTGAGAAGATGCATCAGGTTCGCTTCCGTTAGTTGTGTAATATATTTTTACATCTTTATCATTGCATGATAATGAAACAGTGCATGCATTTGTAAATGTGATAGTTCCGTCAGGAGGAATTTGCTTGTTCTCGACAGTGATTCTCGGCATTGATACTGAATTGAATTCTACTGAATACGGACGGTCTTCAACCGCAGCAGCCCAATCACGGTTTGGTTTATCTCCTATCCCCAATACTAATGTTCCGCCATTAATAATATCATCATGCTTTAGATAAGATTTTGTGTAATGCTTACCATTCAATTTTGCCGATTGAATATAAGGATGATCTGCCCTGTTCTTATGAGCAATTATTTCAAAAGTTCTACCACTCTCCAAATTGATTTTTACATTGTCAAACAAAGGCGAACCGATTACATAATAATCCATTCCCGGGGTAACAGAATAAAATCCCATAGCGCTGAATACAAACCATGCAGACATTTGCCCGGCATCATCATTCCCCGATAGTCCATCAGGAGTGTCATTGTACTGCGATAAAAGTATTTCTCTTACTCGCTGCTGCGTTTTCCACGCTGCACCGGTGTAATTATAAAGATAAGCAGTATGATGACTTGGTTCATTCCCATGATTATACTGCCCGATCAATCCTTGTCTGTCCTTAATTTCAGTTGTAAAATATTTGTCAAGCCACGCTTCAAATTTTTTATCTCCGCCCATTAATTTTACAAGTCCATGAACATTCTGCGGAACAAAAGTTGTATATTGATAAGCATTAGCCTGCGTATAATGTTTTGAAAATTCTATCGGATTAAAATCAGTCAACCATTGGAAACGACTATCTTTCGGTCTCATAAAATTCACTTCTTTCGAAAATAGATTTTTATAAAAGCTTCCGCGATTACTGTAATATTTATAATCATCTTTATCAAAATCCCTTACAACTTGAGCCAAACACCAATCATCAAAACTATACTCTAACGTTCTGGATACCGATTGGACTGCATAATCGTAAGGGACAAAGCCAAAAGTTTTGAAAAGATTTCGTTTTTCCCAAGGCAGATTAGCTAATTCTTTCATTCCCTCAACTGCTTTTGGTATGTTATAATCTCTGATACCCTTAATGTATGCATCAGCAATAACCGGAAGAGAATGATAACCGATCATGCTGGGCACTTCATTACCGGATATCTCAAACATCGGTAGGCTGCCGGAATGTTCATATCTTTCAATAAATGTTTTTACAAAATCCCTAGCTCTTGTTGGATTAATTATTGTATGCAGCGGATGAAGACCCCTAAAAGTATCCCACAATGAAAAATTTGTGTAATCTGTAAAATCCTTTGCTGTATATATTTCATTATTCGTACTGCGGTATCTTCCATCAATATCCATATCCAAACTCGGATGAATAAAAGCGTGATACATTGCAGTGTAAAAAATTGTTTTCAGTTTCGGATCTTTCCCCTCAACTTCAATTACCTGCAATTCCTTATTCCATGCTTCTTGTGCCTGATCTTTAACAGCATTAAAATCCCATCCGGATATTTCACTTAGATTTTTCTCAGCTCCGTCAATACCAACTTTTGAAATAGCAACTTTAACCAGAATAGGTTTATCCGCCTTAGGAAATTGAAAATATGCTTTAACACTTTTGCCAGTTCTTATTTAATTCACCGTCAACCATTATTCCATATGTGGCAAACGGCTCGGAAAACTCCGCAACAAAGTAGAGCTTCTGATACATTCTCAAACCGCCGATTGATGCACGATAGCCGAGAATTTTTGTACTGCTGACAATTTTCAGATACAATGAATCTGCTTTGTCATTTATACCGTGTTCCAGGTCCAATATGATGTTTGCCGTATCAGACTTTGGAAAAATGTATTTATACAAACCGACTCGTTTGGTTGCTGTTAATTCTGCAATGATATTGTAATCATCCAACAGAACTTTATAATAACCGGGTGATGCAAATTCATTCTTATGAGAAAAAGCAGAACGATAACCAGATTTCGTATCAGATGGGTCACCAACAGTAAGTTGAACTTTTCCGGTTGTAGGCATAAAAAGGAAATCACCTCCGGAACCTTCACCTGTACCACTTAAATGAGTATGTGTAAACCCCATAATACTTTTATCGGAATAATGGTAGCCGG
>QILJ01000513.1 GCA_003233295.1 Ignavibacteria bacterium
ATCAACTACCGGATATTAACAAGGGGTTGCAACCCCTTGTTAATAAGATGACCTGCTCCCATAAGCACGCCTTCCGGACGGAATACACCGGCGGTTTTGATGTGGTAATTGGAAATCCGCCGTATGTTGATATAAAGGGATTAGAACATAAAATTGTAAAAGCTTTATTTGATAAATATTCAACAACAGAAAACAGAATAAACTTATATTCTATTTTTATTGAAAAAGGTCATTCAATATTAAGAAACAAAGGATTCTTTTCTTTTATCAACCCTAACTCAATTTTAGTAAATTCCTCATATACAAAGATTAGGAACTTACTCATTGATGATATTACAACTATTATCAAACTTCCAGATGACGTTTTCCCTGATGCAAAAGTTGAAACAATAATTTTTGAATTTAGAAAAGGAGGGGAACTCGAATTTGCTAATACTTTGGTATATCCCAAAGATGCAAAAATCAATTTCATTGAGAAAGAAAAATTAGTAAAACAAAATAAGAAATTCTGGAAACAATCTAAGTCAACAAATTACAATATTTATGTTTCAGATACCGATATTTTTTTGATTCAAAAGTGCGAGAAAAATTCAGTACAACTTGAAAACGTTGCAGATTTTTCATTGGGAATTACTCCGTACGATAAATATCAAGGACATACACAAGAAATAATTAAAGACAGGCCGTTTCATTCTAAAACAAAACTTGATAATTTATACAAACCGCTCATAAGTGGAGGAAATATTACAAGATATTATGTTAGTTCTCAAATTGATGAATTCATAAAATATGGCGATTGGTTAGGTGCAATGAGAAAAGAAGGGTTTTTCTTAGAGCCAAGAATAATTGTCAGGCAAATTGTGTCTGGCAAACCACCTCGAATTTATGCGGGTTACACCGACCAACCATATTATTTTACGCAAATTGGATTTGGCATAATTCCTAAACCTGAAATTCTTGTAAAATATCTACTGACGTTGTTAAACTCATCTTTAATGACATATTACCACAAATACAAATTTCTTGATTTAGAAAAAGAATTGTTTCAAAAGATATTAATCGCCAATTGCAAGCAATTTCCTATTAAATCATTACCTAATGATGAACAACAAAGTTTTGTTTCAAAAGCGGATATAATTATTGAACTAAATCAAGAACTTCAACATAAGAAAAGCAAGTTTATTAATCGCTTAAAAACCAATCTCGAGATGGCAAAAATCAGCAACAAACTTGACACATTTTACGATTTTGATTTCAAAATTTTCATATCAGAATTGAAGAAGCAAAAAGTAAAGCTTACACTCATACAACAAGATGAGTGGGAGGAATATTTTAATGCCTATAAAATAGAAATAAATCAACTCCAATCCGAGACTGAAAAAACCGATAAGCAAATAGACCAAATGGTTTATGAATTATATGGTTTGACGGAGGAGGAAATTAAAATTGTGGAGGGGAACAAATGATGACCAACTCAGAAATACTACTCTACCAAACCGAAGACGGGCAAACCAAAATTGATGTCCGTTTGGAAGAAGAAACTGTTTGGTTAAGCCAAAAGCAGATGGTTGAACTTTTTCAAACCACAAAACAAAATATTAGCCTGCATATTCGCAACATATTTAAAGAAGGCGAATTGGATGAAATTTCAGTTGTCAAGGATTACTTGACAACTGCCTCTGACGGGAAACAATATTCAACAAATTATTACAATCTTGATGTAGTTATTTCGGCTGGTTACAGGGTAAAGTCGCCGGGGTACGCAATTCCGTATTTGCAAGCCCGAAACCGCAACCCAATGTACATGAGCGATTGGATTAAAAAGTTCAACGATTTCATGACTCTTAACGACAAGGAAATTTTGGAACATGCAGGAAGGATTTCGGCAAAAATGGCAAAAGAATTGGCAGAATCGGAATATGAAAAGTATCGAAAAAAAATGATAGCCATTGAGGATGCACAGGAAATTAAAGCATTGGAAGCAGGATTAAAACGATTGGAAAACAAAAAGAAAAAAAGTAAAATGAATCCATTACACACCGTCCCTTCGCTGTCAGGCACATGCCGCAAACGCTGCAAGCCAGCCCACAAACCAAATTTGCGGCAAGAGCCTTCCAGCCCGTCCCACGCCATCGTGCTGACCGTAAAACATTGCAGTAAAATTGAAACATTTAAATCAAGAAAAGAAAACAGCCAGCATATAACAATATATAAAATAATAGCCGGAATGGCAGTAAATTCAGGGGTTGTAGCCTGCTTCAACCTCTTTGTAAATTGAAAGATTTGAGTTCCGCAATCGGCTACTATTCTTATACTCACCGTTATGTGCAAATTAAAACAGAGTCCCTGAGTCCAATAGTGGATATTAGGAAATTAATAAAATTAAGAGATAAATGATGAAACAAAAAGCATTAGTATATAGTGAAAATGAATTTGGAAAGATAGATGGAAAGGTAGCAAACGGACTTGTTCGATACTCGGAACGATATGAAATTGTTGGCATTATAGATAGTACAAAAGCCGGTCTTGATGCAGGTGAATGTCTTGATGGAATAAAAAATGGAATCCCTATATTTCACAGCATTGATGATGCTGTAGAAAATTTAAATTATGTTCCAAAATATTTCATCTATGGTATTGCACCGCTTGCTCCATTTCTTGACAAGGAACAGAGACAAATAATCGTAACGGCAATGGAAAAGGAGATGAATATTATAAATGGCTTGCCTGAATTCTTTACTGAGGATGACGAATTTATGCAAAAAGCGAGTGAGTATGGGGTCAAAATCTATGAT
>QILJ01000566.1 GCA_003233295.1 Ignavibacteria bacterium
TAATTTACTAATATTAGTAAAGACTTCTTAATGATAAACTATCTTAAAATTTCGGGTATGCTCTTCTCCTCTGCAGAACTGAACATAAAAGTAGTCTTCATTTGTTTTAGAATTCTCCGTTAAGATGATCTTAACTTTATAGCCGCTTTTTTTATAATTATTTACAAATAAAGAAAAATATTTCATAAAAAAAACGAACGCTCTTCTTTTTGTTAACTGTTCCATAATACCTGCAAATTATATTTTGAAAAATAGTAATTCTCGATCGGATAAAATGTCACCGGTTTTACAGTTTTGTATTTAGTTCTATTTACAAAAGTGTAAAAAGAACGACAATATTACTGTGATACATATCATATATTTACTTTCGAAGGGAGAATCAAATTGAAAAAATTAATAATTATATTCTTTATCCCGTTTGTTAATCAAATATATTCCCAAGCGTGTTGTACTGCCGGTAGTCCTCTGCTGAGTTCATTGGAAACCTCTGCAACCAAGAAAGGTAACTTGCTGTTAGGATTTTCCTATGTGTACAATTTATTGGATGATGTGTATGATGAAACTTTTTATCTGGATGATCAGACCAGAAACAGGATCAGTGAATCTATCCTGCTTCAAATTGATTATGGAATTACAGAGAAAATCTCCATCAGCGGATTATTCACTTATATAAACCAGGAAAGAAATATTTCTGCCTACCAGGGATTTACAAACACTGTTACAACCTCGGGAATCGGGGATGCGGTGCTCCTTGCAAAATACAATGTAATTCCACTAACAATGATGAAGGAACAAGAGCTTTCGATCGGCGGCGGGACCAAGATACCATTAGGAAAATCAGATCTTACTTCTAACGGTGTATTATTACCCGCTGATATGCAGCCGGGTACGGGTTCTTGGGATTTTGTTTTATGGTCATATTTTTCACAAGGTCGGTTGTTTAATCTGCCGCTGAATTTAGTTGTGAACTTATCATACAGAATGAACGGTACTAACCAAAGATTCGGAAGCAGCAATGGTACTTATAAATTTGGGAATGAACTGATCACTCAAGCAGGCTTAGGATATAGAACCGATCTGCCTGTTGATTTTACACTCTTCACCAGATTAAGAATTACAGACAGAGATGAATATAAGCAGAACCCAATGCCAAATACCGGCGGCGCTTGGTTATACATCATTCCTGGAATAAATGTAAAATTATATAAATCGGTTGTTCTCCGACTGACAAGTGAAATTCCAATTTACAGGAATCTGCAGGGAACTCAATTGACTACAACATTTGTTACCTCAGCTTCTATCTATTATACGATAAATAATTTATAACAACATTTGAAAGGGAATCTAAATGAAAATTATCAACAAAATATCAGCAATACTATTATTGGTTGCACTGTTTATCGGATGTGAGGATTCAGTTAATACTACAACAAAATTTTCGAGTGAATGGTTAGTCCCGCAAGATGAGGTTTTTGACGGCGGACCAGGAAGAGACGGTATTCCAGCGCTTTCCAATCCAAATTTTTTAGGAAATTCTTCAATAAACTTTATGAAAGATAACAACTTGATAATCGGTGTGAAATTTGACGGAGAGATCAGGGGTTACCCTCACCCGATCTTAGACTGGCATGAAATAATCAACGACCAAATCAATAACAATTATTTTTCTGTTACTTATTGTCCGCTTACCGGTTCGGCAATTAATTATAACAGGGATTTGAATGGAAATATAACAACATTCGGCGTGAGCGGTCTTCTTTATAATACCAACTTAATCCCCTACGATAGAGCCACTAACAGCAATTGGTCACAAATGAAATTGCTCTGCGTCAATGGAAAATTAATTGGGGAAACTCCTGAAATATTTAATTCGATTGAGACCAACTGGTCAACATGGCAGAAGATATTTCCCGATGCGAAAGTTGTTTCTTCAAATACAGGATATGATAGAAAATACTCTAATTATCCGTATGGAAATTACAAAAGTGATAATAATCTACTTTTTCCTGTTAGCGGCAGTAATAATAAACTCCCTAAAAAAGAACGTGTTCATGGAATTATTTTAGAAAGCAGAACATTAGCATTCCGATTCAATTATTTCAACAGCGGAATTTCCAGCATAACTAAAAATATTGAGGGGAAAAGGATCATAATAGTGGGAAGCGCACCGAATAATTTTATTGTTTCGTATTATACAAATTTATCAAACGGAAATAACATATCTTTTACAGCAGTACAAGGCAAACTCCCTATTATTCTAACTGATAGTGAAGGGAACTTGTGGGATATATTCGGTCAAGCTACAGAAGGACCTAGATTAGGACAAAGACTGAAGCAAACAAAATCATTTATTGCATACTGGTTTGGCTGGGCAGCATTTTATCCAAATATAGAGGTTATAGAATAATGAAATCGATATTGAAAATATCTTTGATATTCATCGTTAGTAATCTATTAGCTCAGAATGACCCCGATCTCGAAAGTATTTTGAAAGATTACCCTGACTGGAAGACCAACTTCAGTAAACGATCGATCGAATTAAGCGAACTGCAGTCAGGCGGTCCGCCAAAGGATGGCATACCAGCACTGACCGATCCAAAATTCATTTCAGTTGAAGATGCATCCGAGTGGCTAAAAGATGAAGAGCCGGTAATATTTCTTAAGCATAATAATTTTGTAAAAGGATACCCGCTCCAAATATTGATTTGGCATGAAATAGTAAATGATAGAATTGGTTCTGTACCAGTTAGTATAACTTTTTGTCCACTCTGTTACAGCGCAATTGTATTTAAGCGGCAATTGTATTTAAGCGCACTATTGGAACAATGACCGTAATGTTCGGTGTTTCCGGGCTTTTGAGAAATTCAGATCTTATCATGTACGATTCATACACAGAATCTTTCTGGCAGCAGTTCACCGGTGAAGCAATTGTTGGTTCATATACTGGTACTCAGTTGGAATCGATGCCGGCACAGATAATTTCATTCAAGGAGATCAAGGATTCCTATCCTGAAACCAAGATACTATCCAGAGAAACAGGATACAACCGTAGATACGGTATGAATCCGTATTTGGGTTATGATGATATCGATCAAACCCCGTTCATGTTCAATGGAGAAACTGACGATAGACTTCCGCCGAATGAAAAAGTTATCGGAATAAAAGAGAGCGGATTTATTAAAGCGTATCCATATTCCGTTACAACCGAAAAACGAGTTATAAATGATGAAGTAAACGGCAAATATTTTGTGATCTTTCATTCTAAGGGTACGGTGTCCGCGCTTGACAGTAAATACATAATGGATTCAAGGGATGTAGGATCAACCGGTGTGTTTGATGCTGTTCTGGATGGGAAAAAACTTACATTCGAATATTCAGGCGGGAAGTTCATGGATATAGAAACTTCTTCAATTTGGGATATCACCGGTAAAGCTGTAATGGGAACACTACGCGGCAAGCAATTGAGAAAGATAAACTCCGGAGATTATTTTGCATTTGCTTGGTTTGCATTCAATCCCGATTCAAAAGTTTACAAGGAGTGATTATAGAAGACAGAAGAATTTTTTTTCTGATTCAATTCTAGACTTATATACTAATATTTAATACTTATATTTGTGAGTTAAAATTTTTGAATTATCGGAAAGTGATCCTCTTCAGTGAATAAGTTTGCTCCTTTATTTGTTATTGTCGCAGCCTCTCTTTGGGGTGTTGATTCAATAGTACTTCGTCCACACCTTTATAC
>QILJ01000554.1 GCA_003233295.1 Ignavibacteria bacterium
CCACCAATGCCCCGCTCACCCATTGGCGGGTGGCCTGTTCGGTGGCCGTACCTTGATTTACCTCCCTACTCATGGCCTGGTATTCCCCGTGTAGAAATATCGATTCCCTGGGATAGTACTCCAGGTAACTGCGCCAGCCATAGGTTTGGTTTTGTGTCTGAAGCTCATCGATGATTAATTGTGCACGATAGGTGAAACTCACTCCCATGGTAAACTTCTTGTTCAGTCTATACCCTATTATGGGCGAGAGGTCTACGGAAGCAGCATATTGGTTTGGAATGCCTTGTGCACTGTCTTTTCGGGAGAACGCAGGAGTAATCTGAAAGGAACCTCCCAGCACCAGGTGCTTAGCCAGTGGTTCGCCTTTCAGCGAGTTGCGCTTGACCGCGGTGGATAGGTCACGGGCGTCGGCCACGCTGCTGTATTTCTTTTTCAGCTTTTGAATTTTGTCCTGTACCTCCTTTACTTTGTCCTGGTGTTCTGCAAAAACGCCGGCACCGATTTCTCGTGCTTTATCCATCAAGCGTTGTTGCGCCTCTTCTCTGTGTTGCCGGGCGTAGTTTTCTCCGTATTTCTGGGAAAGCTGTTTGAATTGTTCCAATTCCGCAGTCTTGGCTTGCAGTTCCTGGAATTCTTTGCGGTTGCCTAGTAGGGATTGTAGTTTTTGCATGAGAGGACTCTCTTCTTTTAAACCTCCTTTGAGTAATCCTTTGGCTTCCTGGAAGTAGCCCTGCGACTGACCGGTGAGCTGCTGTAGTTGCTGTTGATAACTTTTCAATTGTTCAAGCTCGTCAAGGTCCAATAATTTTCCTTGATACTGACTGAGCGCGCCGTCCATTTGTTGCAGTTGGCCCAAATGGTCCTGCAACCAGGATAGTTCTTCACGTTCCGTTAGTTGGGAGCTGTACTTATCGATCAATTGATCGATGCCCTCCATCTTGGAAGTGTACTGCTTCAGATCTAAGGGCACAGCCTGACCGATTGAGTCTACTTTTTTCTGTGCATTTGAAGAAATGCTGAGGATCTTTTCCTGGATCAGGTCCGACTTCTCTTGAAGCAGGCTGTCCAGCTTCACTATGTGCTCAGGTACTTGCTGAACTGTTTCCTGTATCTGTTGTATTATCCCCAACTCTGCAAGTTGCTCTCTATGCCCCTCCGAAAAGAGTCCTTTGGACATGCCCCATGCCCCATTCTTTACCAGGCTGTCCAAATATTGCATTTGGGGCCAGTTTAGGGTGTCAGAGGCGGCCAGGGAGTCGTAAGGTGAATTTGACGTAATTTGGCAGAAACTAATAAATCCCGGTAAGTATAGAGTTCCTAAAAGGATGAATTTTTTGATGGAACAAAATTTAGAAAGTGAATTTGTCTTAACTCCCATCTGTCATTGTTAGTCACCATAAATTTCAAGAATTTCTACTTCTCCCAAAGGTTCCTCTGCTTCATAAAAGTTAAATAACTTCCCAACTCCAAAATCCATACCTAAATACTTCCTACTTATAAACACTATTTCAACCATACCTGCCTCTCCAGGATTAAATGGTTCTTGATTTATTAAACTGATTTGCCCTGATGTCATAGAATCTTTAATGAATTTAAATAAGGGTCTGTAACCAGTAGTAAACGGAGTCTGCCGTTTATTTACACCGACAAATAATTTTATTTGGGCCTTTACTTTTATCATAATTTTATCGAATGAGGCTGTGTTTTAAATTCCAAGCCAATATCAGGCTAGCGAGGACCTTATAGTAAAAGTGAAGTCAAGAAAGTGGTTTGATCGAATCCTAGTTAAGGCTAACTCTTTACATTCTCACTCAATTTCAGTCAACGACACCTTCAATAAGTCAACAAACCATAATAATTCACTACTTATTTTTCTTTCACTCATTTGCACATATCTATTATCATTTACCCATTTTTCTATGAAAGGAGTTTTTATCAAATCTCTAAAAGCATATTTTCCTTTTGAAGTATATATTATCATCTCAATTTGAAACTCTGGAGCTCCAAAAAGGAATTCAACAATTGTATTATGCTTTTTATATTGAGCATAATAGGCATAGCCTTTTTCGTTGAAAGAATGTTTAACAAATGACATCTCCTCAAGGATCTTTTGTACTTCCTTCAATGCCCTTAAAAATTCCTGATTTAAGTTCTCACTTATGGCCATAATCCTCTGTTTTTGAGTAGTAATCTTTCCGCCCCAAGAAAGGTTTGACCAATAGTTCGATTGGGTCTTAAAAGTGTTGGAGCAAGCTGTGAATTCGGTCTAAACCTAGAGGCATCTTTGATTTTATATCCATCTCGAATAGCTTTTCGAAGAACAGACATATTTTGATAATAATTGGCTTTGGGACTGCCAAGGTTTGGTAAATCACCAAGAAAGGTTTGGTTCCTTGAGATACCTCTTAAATCTTCCAAACGACCAATGTATTTGACCTTACTCCCCCCTCTCAATGCCCTCAATCCTCTAACCGCCCAACCTATTTTGGGCAACGGAGCTATTGTAGAAGCTACATCAAAGATGGCCCTACCCCAAATATTCTGTGTATTCTGGGATGCCCTGTAGACCGAATTAGTGGCGAAATTCCTGTCGCCCCACCAAATGGGTTCGATCATTCTACCACTGCCTGCAATAGGACCATCTGTATTTCCTAGTCGTTCGGCTTCAATGGTAACCTCAGGTAGTTCATAAATTACCTCTCCAGACCCTGAGCTTGCGTTAGAACCTCTATTAATAAATGGATTCGAATAACTTATTCCAGAAATCAGTGAAGGGCCTGCCAACT
>QILJ01000219.1 GCA_003233295.1 Ignavibacteria bacterium
GATGTAGGTAAACGCAGTGTTGAATCACAGATTATTCATCATGCAGATTTTGTAAGCTTCGAACCATTTCAGGAAGCAAAAACTATAAAAGCTTAATAGGACACAGATCATACGGATTTATTATGATCAACACGGATATTATTTTTAATCTGTGAAAATCTTATTAGATCAGTGTCATCAGCGTTCTATGAAAGGAGGTATAAATTGAGTCAGAATATCGTAGAAAAAATAGCGCAGCGTTTTGCTGTCGGGTTAGATGAAGGGACTGAAGTTCACAGCGGAGATTTTCTTTCCATAAAGCCAGCGCATGTTATGACACATGATAACACCGGTGCGGTTATTCCAAAGTTTAAATCAATCGGCGCTGCTAAACTTGCATATCCAAGACAAGTTGTCCACACTCTCGATCATAACATTCAGGATAAAAGCGAGAAGAATCTTGAGAAGTACAGAAAAATTGAGGAATTCTCAAAATCCGTCGGCGCTGATTTTTATCCAGCCGGTCGCGGAATCGGACATCAAATAATAATTGAAGAAGGATACGCATGGCCTGGAACAATGGTTGTAGCTTCCGACAGTCATTCAAATATGTACGGCGGAATTGGCGCGCTTGGAACTCCGATTGTGCGGACAGATGCCGCTGCAATCTGGGCAACGGGAAGAACTTGGTGGCAGATACCTTCAGTCGCAAAAGTTGTACTAACAGGAAAACTTCAACCTGGTGTTACCGGCAAAGATGTTATCATTGCTCTTTGCGGTTACTTTAACAACGATGAAGTATTGAACCATATAGTTGAGTTTGCCGGTGAAGGTGTTGCAGACCTTACTTTAGCTCAAAGATTATCGATAGCTAACATGACAACAGAATGGGGCGCTCTCGGCGGTGTCTTCCCTATCGATGAGATTACGCTCGATTGGATTGCAAAAAGAATTGAAAAAGTGAAAGCCCGCGGTCTGCAAGGTGTTCCCTCCGATGCCGATGGAAACGGCGAACATCCGAGAATGAATGAAAAAAGATTACAAGCATTGAAAGATGATATACAAAATCTTCAGCCGGATACTGATGCCTACTATACAAAAGAAATCACAATCGATTTAGGTACAATTCAACCATATGTTTCTGGACCAAATTCCGTTAAGGTGATGAACACCGCTTCGGAATTGAGTAAACAAGATATCAAAATTGATAAGGCATATTTAGTCTCGTGCGTGAACAGCCGTGAAGAAGATATTGCTGAAGCCGCTAAAATTCTAAAAGGAAAAAAGATTGCCGAGGGAGTTAAGTTTTACGTTGCCGCTGCATCAAACGAGGTGCAGGCGGAGAGTGAAAAGAACGGCAACTGGCAAATTCTGTTAGATGCGGGCGCTACTCCCCTTCCTCCAGGATGCGGACCGTGCATCGGTTTAGGCGCAGGACTGCTGGAAGATGGTGAAGTCGGGATTTCCGCTACGAACAGAAACTTCAAAGGTAGAATGGGTTCCCCGAATGCATTAGCTTATCTTGCCTCTCCTGCTGTTGTTGCTTCTTCTGCAATTGCCGGTAAAATAACATTTAATGGCGATTATTCCGATACCAAAATTTCTGCAGACATTAAAACTCTTCCGAAACCTGAGCGTACGAAAGCAGAAGTTAAAATAATTGACGGCTTCCCGGAAGTGATTGAAGGTGATCTGATATACTGTCCTCAGGACAATATGAACACCGACGGGATTTACCCGGGTAAATATACTTACGTTGATGACTTCACACCGGAAGATCAAGCCCGTGTTGTAATGGAAAACTACGATCCCGAATTCGGTAAGATTGTTAAAGAAGGTGATATTCTTGTAGGCGGTTTTAACTTCGGAACGGGAAGTTCGCGTGAGCAGGCTGCAACAGCATTAAAATACCGCGGTATTCAACTTGTGATCACTGGCACCGCAAGTCAGACATATATGCGTAATGCGCTAAATAACGGATTCCTGGTTCTTGAAGTTCCCGAATTGGTAAATGATTTCAAAAATAAATTTACAGAAGACAAGTTGACTATCCAAACCGGAATAAAAGCAGAAATCAATTTTAAAAATTCCAAAATAATTGCCGGCGATACTGAGTACTCAATAAACCCAGTAGGAACTGCTGCACAAGAATTGGTTGTTGTTGGCGGTTTGGAAAACTGGGTGAAGAAACAGCTTTGATTCTATTTAGCTTACTCTGTTCTCACCAATTCGTACAAATAGAATAAGATGTCTTTATCTTGACAATTCCAATTTTATATTGTATTTTATTTTATGATTATATAATTACCACTTTGAGAGAAACATTCTGAATCCCATTTTGAATTTTCTCTTCCTCATTTATTGTACTTTTCTCAAGGTTTTACGGCTGTTTGAAAGAGAATGAAATGTAATACATGATTTTATAGATTTTATTTGTCAAAGTCTAGAAGCATATATTTTGCTCTAAAGATTATCGTTTAATATTTAATAATGTGAATTATAATGATATTGAGATGATCTTAATAAATCAAAATATTGAGTATTACTTATACTTAATAACATTTCATAATCTTTAAGGAGGACAGTTTCATGAAAAAACTATTTATACTTTTTATATCAATTCTATTTTTTCAACTTACTTCATTCTCGTCATCTCAAGCTAAAACAAAAAATACTGACACTGCATTCCCTTTTTTTGATGATGTGGAGGATAGTGCTACAACATACGCAAACTGGGATAGAGATACATTGTATTGGGATATTAAAATTACCAATGCACACAGCGGTCAGCAGGTCTGGG
>QILJ01000213.1 GCA_003233295.1 Ignavibacteria bacterium
CGGTAACATTCGATAAAGTCGCCGCAGCCTTCAAGGAACAGGCAAAAGCATTGATAGATGGCGGAGTTGACATTCTTTTGATTGAAACAATCTTTGACACACTGGTTGCCAAAGCGGCAATTTATGCCATCGAAGAATTATTCGAAGATATGAATGTTGCGTTACCGATAATATTGTCGGGAACGATTGTTGATCAAAGTGGAAGGACTCTTTCGGGGCAAACGACCGAAGCGTTTTTCATATCTATTGCACACACAAAAAATCTGTTAAGCGTAGGATTGAATTGCTCACTTGGTCCAAAACAGATGCGCTCATACATTGAAGAGTTGTCGAATATCTCGAATTCTTTTGTTAGTCTATATCCAAATGCCGGACTGCCGAATGAGTTTGGTGAGTATGATGAATCACCCAATGCGATGGAAAGAGTGCTGAAGGAATATGCAGATAGCGGTTTTATAAATATTGTCGGCGGCTGCTGCGGTACAAGACCGGAGCATATCAAAAAATTTGTTGAAATGGTAAAAGATGTCTCTCCGAGAAAAGTTAAAACTCCGGAACCATACTTAAGATTAAGCGGACTAGAACCGCTTGTGATCAAACCCGATTCAATATTTGCAAACATCGGTGAACGAACCAATGTAGCAGGCTCGCGTAAATTTGCCCGATTGATAAGAGAAGAAAAATATGAAGAAGCGCTTGTAGTTGCGAGAGATCAGGTTGAAGGCGGTGCGCAGATAATAGATGTGAACATGGATGATGCAATGATCGATTCGGAAACTGCTATGAATAATTTCCTAAATATGATCTCTTCCGAGCCTGATATTTCAAAACTTCCTATCATGATCGATTCATCAAAATGGTCGGTTATAACAACCGGGTTAAAATGTCTGCAAGGGAAGGGGATTGTAAATTCAATAAGCATGAAGGAAGGTGAAGAGAAATTTAAAGAGCATGCAAAAGAGGTAATGAAATTCGGCGCTGCTGTTATAGTTATGGCGTTTGATGAAAACGGGCAAGCCGATACTTACGAAAGAAAGATCAAGATATGTGAGAGGGCGTATAAAATTCTGACGGAAGAACTGAACTTTCCGCCACAGGATATAATCTTCGATCCGAATATTTTTGCTGTTGCTACCGGTATTGAAGAACACAACAACTATGCTGTTGATTACATCGAAGCGACAAAATGGATAAAACAAAATTTACCATATGCAAAAGTCTCCGGTGGAGTTAGCAATCTTTCGTTTTCTTTCAGAGGGAACAACGCAATACGGGAAGCAATGCATTCCGCATTTTTGTATCATGCTGTAAAAGCCGGTATGGATATGGGAATTGTGAATGCCGGACAGTTGGAAATTTACCAAGAAATTCCCCCGGAACTTCTAGAGAGAGTTGAAGATGTGATATTGAACAGAAGACCTGATGCAACCGAGAGATTGATTGAAATTGCAGAGACCGTAAAAGGAAAGGTTAAAACGGAAGAAGAAGTCCTAGCTTGGCGATCAGAAAGCGTAGAAGAAAGATTAGCACACTCACTTGTGAAAGGCATTACCGATTTTATTGAAGAAGATATTGAAGAAGCGAGAATTAAATACAGATCTGCGATCATTGTTATTGAAGAACCTTTAATGAAAGGAATGAACGTTGTCGGCGATCTATTCGGTGCCGGGAAAATGTTTCTTCCTCAAGTGGTTAAAAGTGCACGTGTAATGAAAAAAGCTGTCGCTTATCTTTTGCCTTATATTGAAGAGGAAAAAAGGATTTCCGGGGACACAAGTCCTGCCGGTACAATTCTTCTTGCAACAGTAAAGGGAGATGTTCACGATATTGGGAAAAATATTGTTGCAGTTATTTTGGGCTGCAATAATTATGATATTATCGATTTGGGTGTGATGGTTCCATCCGATAAAATTCTTTCGGTGGCTAGAGAAAAGAAAGTAGATGCCATCGGACTAAGCGGATTGATCACTCCATCACTTGATGAAATGGTGCATGTAGCAAAAGAGATGGAGCGGGAAAATTTCGATCTTCCTCTTCTTATCGGCGGAGCAACAACATCAAAGGCGCACACAGCATTAAAGATTGCACCTAATTATTCCGGTACAACTGTTCACGTTCTGGATGCTTCACGTAGTGTACAGACAACCAGTTCTCTGTTAAACAAAGATGCAAACAAGGAATTCTCCGAGAAAATTAAAAAAGAATATTCCCAGCTTCGTGAAAACTATAAACAGCGGGAAAGCAGCAAAGAGTATATTCCCATAGAAAAAGCAAGGGAAAACAAGCTTGCGGTAAATTGGAGTGAACAGAAAATTGTTAAACCGAAAAAGCTGGGCGTTAAAATATTAAATGAATATCCGCTTTCGGAAATTGAAAAATTTATTGACTGGACTCCATTTTTCAGAACATGGGAATTGAAGGGAAAGTACCCGTCAATATTGGACGATGAGAAAGTCGGCAGCGAAGCGGTAAAACTTTTCGAGGATGCAAAAAAACTTCTTTCCGAGATTGTTGAGAAAAAGTTGTTAAAAGCGAACGGTGTAATCGGGTTATTCCCGGCAAATTCTGTGTGTGATGATATTGAAGTATATGCAGATGAAGCTAGAGAAGGAGTTGAAGCAGTGCTTTATACAATCAGGCAGCAGTCTAAAAAATCCGAAAGATCGTCCAATATTGCTCTCGCTGATTTTATAGCGCCTAAAGAAAGTGGGTTAGTTGACTACATTGGTTTGTTTGCCGTTACAACCGGGTTGGGTATTGATGAACTTATCA
>QILJ01000476.1 GCA_003233295.1 Ignavibacteria bacterium
GTGAAAATATCAATATTTATTGCAGAAGGAATTCCAAGCAGAAAGCCCAATGATCCCACAATAACAACAGCTTTTTTTCTGTCAAATCCAAAATCTATAAATGTTTTTGTAGTCAGCTCTATCAATGATATTAAAGAAGAAATTGCAGCAAATGCAAGCGCCAAGAAAAACATCGAAGCGAATATCAAATTCACAGTAACATTTGAAGATAAGTGACTAAAAAGCATCGGCAGATATATGAATGTAAGTCCTGTATTTGCCGGACCGGATTGTGTTATCTGGTTCATTGCATCAACCGAACTGAAAGAAAAAACAGTTGAGAATATTATGATACCTGCGATAAGAGAAATAGAATTATTCCCAAATCCGATCAGCGCGGCATTGAGAGGAACATCTTCACTTTTTTTCATGTAAACAGCATAGGTAAGTATCAATCCCCAACCGGCTCCAGTATCCCATGCATTTTGTGTAAGTGCATTGAGCCAAACTTTATAATCTAACAGATATTTTAATTGCGGAGTAAAAAAATATTTTAATCCTTCAATTGCATTCGGCAGCATGATTGATCTTACCAAAATTATCAGAAGAATTATTACCAGCGTAGATACCAAAAATTTATTTGTTTTTTCTATCCCTTTTACAATTCCACGGAATACTACAATTGTTCCGACTAACATAGCTGCTAAATGATAATAAACAGGTTGTAACCCAGAAGAGAATGTATTCCAATAAGCAAGATGGTCTGTTGTAGAAAAAAGATCCCCGCTTACTGAAGCAATAAAATATCGGATGGTCCAGCCGGTAACCACAGAATAGTAGAACATTATTGCAGTAGAAACAAAAGCAATAAATCCACCCATCCAGATGAATTTTTTACCAGCGATTTTTGCAATCGCTCCCATCGGTCCAAGACGAGCAAACTTGCCTATTGCAAACTCTGCAATTATTAATGGAAGCGACCAGACGAAAAGAAAAATAACCCAAGGAATTAAGAATGAACCTCCTCCATTCTGTGCAACAATTCTGGAAAAACGCCAGATATTTCCTGTACCAACAGCTATTCCTAAAGTTGCAAGTATAAGTCCCCAGCGCGAAGTAAAGAATTCATTCTGCTTCATCTGATTTAGGATTTACTTTTCTCTTTTTTCAATTACTACGGTTTCCATTACAACATCATTAACAGGTTTATCCATCATGCCGGTTTTTGTTTTGCCGATTGCTTCAACGACATCCATCCCGCCAATAACTTCACCAAATATTGAGTGTTTGCCGTCAAGCCAAGGAGTTGGTACTAAAGTTATGAAAAACTGACTGCCGTTTGTATTCGGACCGGCATTTGCCATTGATAAAATGCCCGGCTTATCGTGGTGTAAACTTGTATTAAATTCATCCTCAAATTTACCGCCCCAGAAACTTTCTCCGCCGCGCCCTGTTCCTGTAGGGTCTCCACCCTGTAACATGAAATCAGGTATTACCCGATGAAATATTACATTATTATATTTGCCTGTTGTTGCTAACCCAACAAAATTCTCAACCGTTTTAGGAACTCTCCTTGCAAAAAGCTCAATCTCGATATCGCCCATATTTGTTTTGATTGTTGCGACTAATTTTTCGTTATCTTTAAGGTTCATTAGTTCTTTCACTTTTTCCTCTGCTTTATTTAATGACTTTTTATTAGTTTCTTCTGTTGTTGTTTTATCCCCGCTGCATGCAAAAAACATCAGGGACAAAAGTATAAAAATTATTTGCTTCATTGTTTTCCTCTCACGCACTTATTATGTTTAATCCAATTAGAATGAAAATTACTATACCTATGAAAACTCTATAATAGACAAAAACCATAGTCGAGTGCTTTCTTAAATATGACAATAAGAATGCAATTGTTAGATAGCCGCTCACGGCTGAGGCGATTGTTGCAATCGCTAAAGTTATTAATCCATCTGTCTGTATGTATTCCAAGGAACTGTAAAATTCCAAAAGACCGCTTCCGAGTATTGCCGGAACACTTAGCAGAAAGGAAAACCGTGCAGCGGTCTCTCTTTTAAGCCCGACAAAAATACCTGCCGTAATAGTTGTACCGGAGCGGGATGAACCTGGTATCAGAGCCAGTGATTGTGCAAATCCAATGATCAAAGAATCTTTCCAAGTGATATCCTTCATCTCACGTTTGAATTTTCCAACCCTTTCGGCAAAAGCAAGAATTAATCCAAGAACAATTAAACTTGTTGCAATTACATACAAGTTTTTTGTAAAGGCACCTTCAATAACATCCTTGAAGCCAAGCCCAATGATTGCAACCGGAATTGACCCGAGAATTATGAACCATCCCATTTTTGAATTCATATCCTGCTCAGAAAATTTTTTTCTATTAACTAAATTCTCATTTAGAAAAGTGATAAAAATATTCCAAAGGTCTTTCCAAAAATAAATAATAATTGCCAGGAGTGTCCCGAGTTGAATGACCGCAATAAATGAAGTCCACCTTTCAGGATTCTCTGCGGATATCAATCCCATAAGTTTGCCTATAATTGTTAAATGCCCTGTACTACTTATAGGCAGGAATTCTGTCAGTCCCTGAACAATACCTAAAAATAACGCTTCTAAATAACTCAACTATTCACCTCATTAAAAGAAATATGAAACACCTATATCAACACTTACTGAAAAAGAGTTTATGTTGACATTTTCATTAATAACGCTGTTATGCAAGTTCCGCTCACCATTAGCCGGTTCTCCCGGGAAATCAAAACGCATAGTACCCATAGTACCGCCGACATTCGCGTAAAAATTTCCTCCTAATTTTGTATGCCCTTGAACTCTTAGTAATAATCCATATCCAATTGTGGAATAATTTTCTGTAAGGATTATCTTTTCACTTAGATCAATAATCCTTATTCCCGCACCGCCGCCGAACTTGAATTTATATCCTTCTCCATTTATTACATAGTATGCCAGCAATGACGGTTTATGATGACCGTATTCCAGTTCATAGTTCGTAAAGCCGATAGAAGTATTATAACTGTACAAAGTATATACATCCTCTACGCCAAGTTGAAAAGCGGGTGTAATAGAGAAATCAGCTTCTAAATAAAATTCTGCTGTGGAACTGAATGTCGGTTGTTTTTTCTCAGACGGGAAAGACATATTGAAATAATCATTCAATGAACTATTAGTTAGAAAACTAATTCCCATCCCCGCTGCAATATCAACCTGTGCAGATATATTTTTAGTTACGAAGAAAACCAATAAAATAAATACAATTTTTTTCATATTCCTGTTGTCTCACCTCTAATAACTGAAAAGAAATTTTCCTTAGGAAAGCCTAGTTTTGCTCTATATCTATTGATATATGCAATAAAGCCAAACATTGAAACTACAAACACAATTATTGATACTGTATGAGTAAGTAAAGCATAAG
>QILJ01000424.1 GCA_003233295.1 Ignavibacteria bacterium
TATTGAATAGGGAATGAAACTTTAATAATAGCACGCTGATGAAACGGATAAAACTGATTTGCACGGATTTAAAAAATAATCCTACTGTTGAACTTTCTATGTTAAGGTTAAACTTTGATATTTATTAGAATCTTTTCGGAATGTTTTAGCTTCAGGCGACCATTTTATTGAGAAGTCCATTTGCTGAATCTCCTTTCAACTTCTTCTTGGCTTTGCGTCCCTTCTTTTTCTGTCCTATAAATCCCTTTCTCAATTTTTTCTTTGGCATAAAGATGGTACTGAACATCCTCATAAGTGCAATTTTCATGCAGTTTATTTAATAATAATTTTACTTCTTCTTTTACTGAATTCATAATTTCCTCTGAATAACTGGATTAAGATAAAAATATTAATGTAACAAAACAAGAGTAAAGTATTTAATGAAAGATAAAAGTGTTTTCTATACATCACGGTTTTTATTAGTAACTGTAATTGAATAAATTCAATATGCTTGAATTTAAGTTTAAGTATGCTTAACTTTGTTGTAAAGAAAAATTCCAGTATCAAGTAACGAGTATCTAGCATTTAGTTTATGCCAAGTATATCAAAAGAAAATTATATCAAAGCGGTTTACAGTTTATGTCAGAATGGTATTCGCTCCGTTTCAACTTCTGCGCTTGCGGCTAAGCTGAACATAACCAATGCCGCTACGAGTGATATGGCAAAAGGACTTTCGAAGCAGGGTTTTATAAAGTATGAAAAGTATAAAGGAGTTAGTTTAACACCGAAAGGTGAAAAAACAGCTATTGAGATTATAAGAAAACACCGGTTATGGGAGTTGTTTCTGATGAAATCCTTAGAACTCGGTTGGGAAGAAGTCCACTCCGAAGCGGAGCACTTGGAACATCAGACAACAGAATTCTTGATGAATAAGATCGATGATTTTCTCGGTAATCCAAAATTTGATCCTCATGGTGAACCGATTCCGCAAAAAGACGGAACTATTCCGAATATGGATGCACAGATTCCGCTGAACAAGTCGAAAGTTGGTAAAGAATATGTAGTGAAGAGGGTAAATGACGAGTCGAAAGAAGTGATGGATTATTTTACGGAAATTGGATTGAACTTGAACTCTAAAATTAAGATAAAGAATTTCTTGGAATACGATAACTCAACTATAATAGAATTGAATGACCAAGTTCATTCATTCAGTGAAAAAATAAGCATGAGAATCTATATTTCTCCGGCTGCGGGGTAAATAATAAAATGAATTTAAAGCGAGTTAAATAAATGGAACCGATCTCTGCAATTATAATAGGCTTAATAGTATTGCTTATAATAGCTTTTGTAATACTGCCTAAGAATGGCTTGATAGCAATTTTGAAGCGGTATATTTGGAATGCAAAGAAGGTATTGAACGAAGATACTTTGAAACTTCTATACCAACAGGAAGAAGAAAATATTCCATCAACAATACATAACGTTGAAAAAGCTCTCAAAATTCCTTCGGGTAAAGCTGAAGAATTAATAACAACGCTTGAAAAAACCGGGTTAATAGCAAGAGCTGACAATAAGATCGAGCTTACTACAGAAGGGCGAAACTACTCTCTGCAGGTAATTCGTAATCACCGCTTGTGGGAAAAGTTCTTAGCAGATGAGACCGGAACAAAGGAAGTAGATTGGCATACGGAAGCCGAACATGCCGAACATACTCTAACGCCGGCTGAAGCTGATGAACTGGCAGCAAAGATCGGTAACCCGCTTGTTGATCCGCACGGCGACCCAATTCCAACTTCGGACGGTAAAATGCCCGATAGAAAAGGGATCCCGATAACCGAACAGACTGAAAACGATTATGCAGAAATAATTCATCTGGAAGATGAACCGACTGAAGTTTACAAACAGTTGGTTGAAACCGGACTTTATATTGGTATGCATCTGCGAATAAAAAGTATTACCGATGAATATATTCGGTTTAAAGCAAACAGTAAGGATTTTGAGATCAAGACTGAATTTGGACGAAACATATCGGTCGTCTCTGTAAGTATCGAAGATCAAATTGATAGACATGTAAGAAGTCTTTCGACATTGAAAGTCGGGGAGAGCGGAAAGATACTTGGAATTTCAAGCGCCGTGAGAGGCAAGCAGAGAAGGCGTCTGCTCGATTTTGGTATTGTTCCCGGTACGATAGTTACGCCTAGGTTAGTATCGTTCACAGGCGATCCGGTTGCCTACAATATCCGAGGTACTTCAATCGCTTTGAGGAAAGAACAAACGGATATGATCTTAGTAGAAGATAATAGAAAGGAAATAGATAAAAATGAGTAATTGCGAAAGCTGCCCCGTACATAACACCGGCAATCTTGTTCGGCTTGGTATAAATATGGATAAGTTCGATTATCTGGTTGCACTTGCCGGAAATCCGAATACTGGCAAGAGTACGGTGTTCAATAATCTTACCGGGCTAAAACAGCATACCGGCAACTGGCCCGGCAAAACGGTAACGCGTGCAGAGGGCGGATATATCTATAACGAAAAGAAATTCAAGATAGTTGATCTGCCCGGCACATATTCACTATTATCTACAAGTGAGGATGAGGAAGTCGCTCGTGATTTTGTTTTATTCGGGCAGCCCGATGTGACTATTGTGGTTGTTGATGCTACACGGCTTGAGCGAAATCTCAACTTAGTTCTGCAGATAAATGAAATAACAGACAGAGCCGTTTTATGTCTTAACCTAATGGACGAAGCAAGACGATATGAGTATGAAATTGATCGGTCTTTAAGCAGAGACCTGGGAATTCCTGTTGTTCCTACAGAAGCAAGACACAAGAAAGGGATGGATGAACTTTTAGAAGCGGTTTACGAAGTTGCTTCGGGAAATTATATCTGTAAACCTCACAAAGTTATTTCGGTTCCGTCTAATGTAAAAAAGATATTGAACGATCTTACTAAGGAAATACAAGAAGAATTTCCAAATCTGCCTAATGCCCGCTGGGTTGCAATGCGGCTTCTGGAAGGAGACCAGACAATTCTAGATTCTATCAGAAGCGGCGAGTTGAATACTGTAATCAAATCGCAATCAACTGTTGCAGCAGAGGAAGGTGTAGCAGTATGAATAGACGGGAAGCAATAATAGCGGAAGCTGATAAACACAGACTTGAATTCGGCGAAAG
>QILJ01000430.1 GCA_003233295.1 Ignavibacteria bacterium
CGATAGTTCTGACAATCTTAATAAACTTTACTGTAATGGGCTTTGGAGATATTGGGCTGGATTCATTTACATCTATGATCGCTTCTATTGCAATAGGGTTGGGTATTGATTATGCGATCCATTTTATAACAAGATTTAAAAAGGAATTAAATGAAGAAGGCGACACTCTTAAAGCTCTGCAAAACACTTTAGGCACAACCGGTATTTCTATACTGACAAATGCTTTTTCAGTCGGACTTGGATTTATTGTACTGCTTGCCGCTGGCGGACAGCATATTAGAAGATTCGGCGGTTTGACTTCGTTAACAATGATAGTAAGTGCATTCCTAACATTAACACTTATTCCATCCTTATTCATTTTGATAAAACCGAAATTCTTAAAAGTTTTTACAAAAGAAGAAGATTACAAAGCACAGTTGGATTCCAGAGCTGATTTAGGTATCCAATCAAATAATATTTCAATTTTTAAAGGGGAAGAAAATGTCGAATGATATGATGCAAACCCCAACCTTGCCAAGTAGCCTGTCACGGTTTGACCTAGCCAAGACAGGCAGGCAGGTTCCATCGTGGAAATTCCGTTATACAGGGAACAGAACTTATCGAATAATGTTCTTTATTGTTTCTCTAATATTAACCACAATTGCAACCGCACAAACCGGGAAAGAAATTCTTGTTAAAGTAGATTCGGTAATGAATGCTCCAAAAGATATGACGGCTATTGAAAAAATGACTTTAACAGATAGCGGTGGGTCACAAAAAGACCGCGACACAAAAATATATCAGAAAGGGAGCGAATGGAGACTGGTAAGATTTCTTAAGCCTGCTGATGTTAGAGGTGTAGGTTTTTTAAGATTAGCTCCCGATCGTCTTTATTTATATTTACCCGCTTTCCGAAAGGTAAGACGAATTGCTTCTTCGGTAAAGAACGAAAACTTTATGGGAACTGATTTCACCTATGAGGATATGTCCCAAAGTTCTTACGGTAATGATTATACTTCCAAACTCATAAAAGAAGAAAATAATCAATTTGTTTTAGAGCTTAAACCAAAACCAAATGCTGATGTGAGTTATGAAAAATTGATTCTGTATGTAGATCAATCAAATTATGTTTATCGCAAGATTGAGTACTACAAAAATGGTAAACAAGTAAAAGTCCTTACGATTGATAACATTGAAAAAATTGATGATTACTGGTTCGGCAAAAAGATGGAAATGCGGAATCTCAAAAATGATCATAAAACAACTTTAACTTTGACTGATATAAAGTTTGACCAAGGCTTATCGGATAAAGTCTTCACAGAAAGAAACTTGAAACGACCGGAATAGTTAATAGAAATGAGGAAAATAAAATTCATATTAATTGTACTATTTGTGTTAATATTAAGCCAGCTACACTTTTATGAAATTTATGCTCAACCTAAGATCAGCGGATTTTTACAATTAGACAAAAGATTATATATAAACGATAATGCTTTACAGTTGGATGATTTTTATAACAGGTTTCGGTTTGAAACTTCAATATCGCCAAATGATAAACTATATTTGTTCAGCAGCGTCGATTTCAGATTTTATGATGTAGCAAGAGTAAATGAATTGAATGATCTTGAAAACATTAATCAGTTGTTTCCTACAAATGTTTCCTTGTGGGAAGCTTATGTTTCTCTTTACGGTTTTTTATTCGATGATCTTGATCTGAAGATAGGAAAGCAAAGAATTAGCTGGGGCACAGCCGATAAATTAAATCAGACCGATAATCTCAACTCAAAAGATTTCTCCGATATAATTAATTTTACTGAAAAGATCCCAAGCTGGGCAGTTAAAGCGTCTTATTATTTAGGCGACTACACCCTTACAGCGGTTTGGCTGCCGAATTTTGAACCGGTTCTTCTACCGAAAAATGGAACAAGTTTATTTTTAGGTGACGACTTAGCTTCATTTAAGGACAGTGTGATATTACCGGCAAGTATATTGAGTAACAGTATGTTTGCTTTTAAATTATCAAGTAACTTTGCCGGGTGGGATTATTCATTCAGTTATTTTAACGGGTATGATGATATTCCTATTCTCACTTCGTTAAATTATAATTCTATTCCAGGCAGCACTAATCCCGGAAAAGCAGAACTGTCATTTCCAAGAATACAGGTAATTGGAGCTGACTTTTCTACAGAGATCAGCGGTATTGGATTTTGGGGTGAGGGTGCTCTAATTATTCCCGAAAAAATTATTACACATAATTCAGCAAATGGAGTTCATTATACAACAGTTGCTCTTGATGATAAACCCTATTTTAAGTTTACACTAGGCGGCGATTATACTTTTCCGGATGGATATTATTTAAATGTTCAATGGATGCACGGTTTTTTCACTGAAAGAGGCAGCGCATTAAACGATTACTTTTTTGCAAGATTAGAAAAGACTTTGTTTAATGACCAGCTAAAGATAGCTTTAGGTGGTGTTTTAGAAGTAGATAAATGGAATAAGGTAAGTGAAAATTATGGATATGGTTTTTTACCCGAGCTATCTTATCTGGGAATAGATAACCTGGAAATAGCCGTAGGAACTTTTTTAGTTGGCGGCAAACCTGTATCAATGCTTGGTTCTTGGAGAAATGCCAGTCAGGCTTACCTTCGTGTAAAGGTTATTTTTTAAGACCACCCAGAACTAAAAAAGGTATTATAAAATTTTGATAATTTTCTTTAGTCTACAGAGAAAGCGGAAGTCTAATAATCATTAACAATTCTATTCTACCTATT
>QILJ01000439.1 GCA_003233295.1 Ignavibacteria bacterium
ATGATCGGGAAAATCATAACAAGTGATGCAAAAAATACACCGATCAATTCAGCTACTTCCATCTTCCACGGGGTACCTCCGAGTAATTGCCCGATCTTCAAGTCCTGCATCATATCGCCCGAAACACCGGCGACAACACAGACAACCGTGGCAACGGCAAGCGCTGCGGTAACACCGGCATCGCCACTCATCCCAGCTGCAACCATAAGGAGCGCAGCGATGAGCAGCGTTGAAAGGGTTAAGCCGGAAATAGGATTCGATGAACTTCCGATGATACCTACCAAGTAACCCGCAACTGCAGCGAATACAAATGCGGCAATAGCCATTACGACTGCCGCTAAAATTGCAGTACCGAGTGTATGGGTAAACATGTTGTAAACTACTATCATCGCGACAAAAATAATTCCAACAGCCATCATTATCATTCCGAACGGCAAATCTTTGTCAGTTCTGCTTTCTTCTTCACCTATCAACTCTTTCGCTTTTTTAATATCTTTAAATCCTTTGCCGATACCTTGGATCAAACTTTTCCTCATAGAAAAAAGAGTATAAAAAGCGCCCACTAACATTCCGCCGACGGCGATCGGTTTAACTGTTGTGTTGTATGCAGCTTTTGCAATATTAACCCAATTATCTCCGCCCGCAGAAAAATCTACTATTCCATTATACATTAGGAATAGAACAATAGGCATGAGGAAAACCCAGCCGAATATCCCGCCTGAAAAAGTAATGGCAGATAGTCTGAATCCAATAATATAACCGACACCAAGAAATGCAGGCGATGCAGCAGGACTTTCTACGAGCATCCCGCCCTTTTGTTTTATCGACGTAATGATCTCGCCTCTGCTGTCAAGGAGATTGAGTTTTGATGCACCAAATTCCCAAAATCCTTTTACAGAATCTTTGATCAACGTAATACCATTGGGATTTTTAAATACTTCAATCAAAGCACCTAGACCGAGAGCACCCATCACAAATTTTGCACCGCTTTTACCCCCTTGCCCGGCTTTTACTATTTCCGTACATGCTTGACTTTCGGGGAAAGGCAGCATTTTATCCTGCACTAAAGTTTTTCTTAATATTGTGATCAGCAGAACGCCAAGAATACCGCCGACCATCATCAGCAGCGTACTTTCCCAGTAATTAAATTCATCCCACACTCCACTCATTACAAATGCAGGGATAGTGAAAATAGCGCCGGCGGCAAGCGCTTCACCGACAGAAGCGGTTGTTCTGGCAATATTTTCTTCGAGTACATTACCTTTAAATACTCTTAGTACCGCCATCGCTATTACGGCAGCGGGGAAAGTTGCAGCAACTGTCATACCGGCTTTTAAACCGAGATAGGCGTTTGCAGAACCGAGTATCATCGCTAAAATTACACCGAGAAATACAGATTTGAATGTGAGCTCTTTCATGTTATTTTCCGGCGGGACGAAAGGTTTGAAGTTATCAGCCAAATTTTCCTCCAAAATTAATTGCAAAATATAATCGTACGTAGTTACGACAACTTAAATTTCAGATTAATGCTATAAATATAAAGAAGATTGGAATAATTATTAAACTAATTTTACAGAGTTAAATTTGTCCGGGTCTTAATTCTGATTCAAAAATTAAGCTTGCGCATTCCTATATGGCAAAGAGCAAAATCATATTTTACCGGATCAACCGGATCAAATTTCTTAAGATTATTAGTTATCTCTTCTGCCATTTGCCACGATACATTTTTACGTTTAGTTAGTTTCAAGTATTTGCTGATCTTTGCAATGTGGGTATCAACCGGTATTACCAGTTTACTCGGGGGTATCTCTTTCCATAATCCGAAATCGAGTTCATCGTTTCTTATCATCCAGCGGAGGAAAAGGTTCTGACGCTTGCAAGCGCTGCCTTTAAGCGGATCGGGAAACATGAATTTTATTCCGTTAGAAGTATGCTGACCTTCTTTAGTCACAATGGTTGTTAGATTACGAGAAAAGAACGATAGCGCACCTTTTATGTTCGGCGCTTTCTCAAAATAATAAAGGAGAAAGAGATAATTAAGCGAGCCGTAAACTTTATAGATTTTGCTCAACCCGGCAAATAGTAATGCTATATCTTCCCCTGTATAGAAGCGGTGCTTGATATCTCTGAAAAGTTTTCCCTCTTTTTCCAGTTTGTATTCTGTTATAAAATTAGCTGGATCATTATCCATTACGTCAAAAATTTTTTCGAGTGTGTTTAATATTTGAGCCACACTTCCGTAGGCAAATACCGACGCTATAAATGCCGCTGCTTCTATATCCGGCGGAGAAGTAAAACGATGCGGGAACTCAAGCGGATCGGGTGAAATTGTTGTTCTATCGAATGCTTTGTAATGATAAGTTAGCTTGTTCTTGATTTTTTCTTTTGTTAGGCGAGGCATAGTTTTTATTAGATTATTTCTAAAACTTTTGTAAGCTAAATATAAATAAAATTGCCGCAAATGCGCGAATTGAATTTTGAATGAGAAAACTTTAACCGGAAACTTAATCGCTGTTGTTCAAAATATAATCCTTTGTGATCTTTGCGGTTAAAGACTTTTCTATTTCAGCAGCATCATCTTGTTCACCGCCCTGTATTTGGGAGTTTTGATCTCGTAAAAATATATTCCTGATGATAAATTATTATTTGGAATGAATTCAACTTCATGAACTCCAGCTTGCTTCGTGCCTTTGAATAGATCTGTTATTTTATTTCCCAATATATCATAAATTGTAATTGA
>QILJ01000106.1 GCA_003233295.1 Ignavibacteria bacterium
CTGGCTTAAGAAAAGAAAAGCATAAAAACCAAATTGTATATTTCTCAGCAGATCCTGATATATACAAATCACAGAAAGAAAAAAGATTTCCGCCCGAATCTTCCGCACCTAGGTTGCCACCGGATGCTATGACAATAGTCATTCTTGTTGAGTTGATCCGGAATCCGGGAATTAGTATCGAGGCGCTCTTATCCGGACTTCATGATAAAGGGTATAAAATTGAAGCGAACACAATAGTCAATCTTTTTAAGCACTATAATATTTCTAAAAAAAAACTGAATATGAAGTAGTGAAAATACTAAGGCGGCTAATCGATAATCTGGTGCTTAACGTTTCTTCTCCGAAACTTTTTTCACTTACACCAGTTATCCACTTTAAGCCGGAAAGAGGTACATGCCCTGATTGTCATAAAAGAGTGAAAGTACAGAAGACCTTACCTAACAAAAAAATAGCCACCTTAACTGTCGGTGATTTGATTGCTCATGAAACTATTTATTATTGCGGGAGATGCGGACACATATTTCATTCACAGCAACTCCGATCTTTGATACCGGAGAAATGCAATTTTGGTTTCGATGTAATTGTTTTTATCGGCAAGAGTTTATTTCTTCGATGTCGTAACTATCAAGAAATACTTTTAGAACTGAAACAGAAGAACGTTACGATTTCAATATCTGAAATCGGAGTTCTTGCCAAAAAGTTTGTCATTTATTTATCATTGTTACACAAGTTAGTTCAAAGGAAAACACGTCGCTACATGAAAATGAATGGAGGATATATTCTTCATCTGGACGGCACCTGTGATGGTGGAAGCCCTCATTTAATAAGCGTATTAGACGGGATAACAGAAATTGTTTTGGATAACACCAAACTGCCTTCAGAGAACTTAAGATGATCTAATTCCTTTCCTTAATAGAATCAAGAAGGCCTATGGTGTTCCTTTGGCAGTGGTGAGTGATATGGGCAAGGGAATAGCTTTGGCAATAAAGACAGTATTTAAAAATGTGGCAGTATTTATTTGTCACTTTCATTTTTTAAAAGCACTTGGAAAAACTCTCTTTGGTGATGAAAATGATATCATCAGAAAGAGACTGCAAGAACATGGCATTCAGGCTGTATTGAATAGAAGAGCACGCCAGTTAGAAGATGTTATTGCAGAAACAACTAATCTTGTGGATGGATTTGTCAGCGGAATTGAAAATGAAAAGATACCTTCAAATTGCGCTCTCAGTCATGTTCCTGAGATTGCAGCATACATACTTATCAATTGGGCTCTGGATGGGAAAAAGCAAGGGCATGGATTTGGATTTCCTTTTGATCAGCCTTATTTGGTTTTTTATCAAAGACTAAAAGAACTCAATTTTATACTTCAAAAGCTGATTGAAATAAATCTACAGGGTGATTGGAAGGAAAACAGAATATATGGCAAGATAGGTCACGATTTACTGGATGTGATAAATGATCCGGCCTTAAGGAAAGCTGCTGTCAAAATGGAGGAGAAGATTATTGTCTTTAACAAGTTAAGAAAAGCCCTGCGGATAGCCCTACCGGAAAACAAACAGGGACTCAACGATAATGGGGACCTGACAAATATTAAGACGATTGAAAAAGAAGTCAAGAAGTTTAGGGATCGTCTTTGCAAGGATAAAAAATATTCAGGAAACAAAGATTACCAGAAAATGGTAGAACAAATAAATAAGTATTGGAAAAAACTTTTTGCAGATCCAATTATTGTAGAAACAAAAGCCGGTAGGATAGTTATCCAGCCTCAAAGAACGAATAACATTTTGGAACAGTTTTTCAGAAAACTTATGCGCAGCTTCCGCAAGAGAAATGGATTTAATGCTGTGGAGAAAATAATTAAAACAATGCTTTCAGATACACCCCTGGTTATGAATCTTAAAAATAAGGATTACATGAACATCCTTCTTGATGGTAAAGAAACTCTTGAAGAGCGATTCGCAGAGATAGATGCAAAAAATGTCCGTGAAGAGTTGGAAAAATCGCGAAGTGAGATGAGCATGATTCCTCCTAAAATAAAAAAGATTATCAGAATGCCCAGGCTGCCAAAATCAATAGTTGCTTTACTCAGTCGGAAAGCATCATGATATCGGAAGAGTTAATCGAAATAATTGTCTATCTTACAACATCTGAATAATTGCCAATTCAAAACCTCTATTTGTTTTTAGGGCATCAGGATTCTTTTTCAATTTCGATTTATTATAAATCCAACCAAATTTTGTTTTCATAGCAAATTCCTCTAAGCAGTTTCATATAAATTCTTATCAGAATTAAAATTACCAACTATCCATACAATCTGTTTTTACTCTCGTTAATAATATCTTCAATAATAAAAGGATATTCGCTTTCAAAATTATCAAGGAAATCAGGATCGGCTAAATCGATTTTTTTAAGTAAACTTACCGGAAAAGATTTCATCCTGTAAACAAGATCACTAATATTAAAAACCAGCTTATCCTTGGCAGATATAAGAATCTCCTGCCATATAAAATCATGAAATTTAGAGATTAAATACATATCAAAGATGTCTTTTGGATTATCCCTGCTTATAACAGCTGTTATTTTGTTGCTAAGTATGTTTTCAACATTATCAATTCTGTATCCGCTCTTAAGAATAATTACCTCCTTGTATCTCGGAACCCTATCATTTACAAAGTCCAACCGGAGTATATCATCTGCTATTAATCTTACAAAATCTTTGGATTCCACCTCTTCTT
>QILJ01000091.1 GCA_003233295.1 Ignavibacteria bacterium
TATTTATTTCGGCAAATAGAATTAATAAAACCCAAGATAATTTTATGCCTGGGTAAGGTTGCATCAAATGTTATGCTTAATAATAATGACTCGCTTACAAAGATGCGCAGTGGAGATCACGAGTTGAACGGGATTAAGTTAATGGTAACATACCATCCGGCAGCTTTATTGCGAAATCCTCATTGGAAAAAGGGAACGTGGGAAGATGTGCAGAAAGTTAGAAAAATTTATGATGAATTAACCGGCAGTTAAAATGGCATCGGAAAAAGACAACTACGATTTTGAAAAATTAAAATCCGTTTCAAAACAACCGCCCGCAGTGGTTGAGGTGGAAAGGCAGGTAATCGGCGCTATGCTCTTGGATAACGATGCTATTCCGAGAGTGTTTGAAATTCTCAAAACCGATTCATTCTTTGATCCCAAACACAGAATACTTTTTAATTCAATCCAATCTCTTTATGAGTCTAACGAACCGGTTGATACGGTAACACTTTACGAGGAACTAAGGAAGGAAGGCAAAGCCGAGGATGCCGGTGGTGTCGCTTATATAACAAAATTATCTCAAGATATTGCATCTGCTGCAAATGTTGACTATCATGCAAGAATAGTTCTTGAAAAATGGATATTGCGTAAACTGATTTCTACATCATTGGAAGTTGCGTCTTCGGCTTACGAAGGCACGGAAGATGTATTCGATCTTCTCGATGAAGCGGAAACAAAAATGTTCGGGATTTCGCAGGAGGGAACCAAAGAGTCGTTTACCTCCATGGATAAAGCTGTTAAAGAAGCATTGGAATTGATCGAAGCAATTCATTCACAGAAATTAGGCGCTTTTTCCGTACCATCCGGTTATCATCAGCTAGATGATCTGCTCGGAGGTTTTCAAAAATCAGATCTGATTGTAATCGCAGCAAGACCATCGATGGGTAAAACAGCATTTGCCCTTTCGATTGCCCGCAATGCTGCTGTCGATGATAAAGTTCCCGTAGCTATTTTCAGCTTGGAGATGGCAACAATTCAGCTTGCAACAAGATTGATCTCAGCTGAAGCTCGTATAGATGCTCAAAGTTTAAGAACAGGGAGATTCAGAGCATCGGAAGGTCCTAAAATCAGTAGAACTGTTCATAAGCTTGGCTCCGCACCAATTTATATTGATGATACTCCCGGACTTACAGTGCTGGAATTGAGAGCAAAAGCCAGGAGATTAAAAAAAGAAAAAAATATCGGAATGATAATTATCGATTACCTTCAGCTTATGTCAGGAGGCGGAAGAGTTGAAAGCAGAGAGCGTGAGATATCGGTAATATCAAGATCGTTAAAAGCTCTTGCAAAAGAATTGAATGTGCCCGTGTTGGCTCTCTCGCAGTTGAACAGAGCGGTAGAATCTACAACGGATAAAAGACCGATGCTCTCGCATCTTAGAGAATCCGGTGCAATTGAGCAGGATGCCGATGTTGTTCTTTTCCTTTACAGACCGGAAGTATATAAAATATCACAATTTCCTAACGGTGATCCGACAGAAGGAATAGCTGAAGTAATTATCGGTAAACAGCGTAACGGTCCGGTTGGTGAAGCTAAATTAATGTTCATCAAGGAATATGCACGTTTCGAAAATTTAGATATCCATCACGGAGAACTGCCTCCGGCTGAGGAACAGTCCTATCCGACAGAAGAAGACCTGCCGATTTAATTTACATAAAATGAAACATTCATGAGTATCGTGCTCACATAAGAGTGATTATAAAATGTCATTATGAGCCAGCCTTGTCACTAGGCATGGAGTCCGCTTTTTGGACGACGAAGTAATCTGTTACAGATTGCTTCTCCTGATAAATTGGGATCGGCAAAGACAAAAGCATTATAAATACATGAAACATTCATAACTCTTCGAGATACACATGGAGATAATTATAGAAACCTTCAAGGTTTTTGAGGCGAATAAGTTGGAAGAATTAATAAATTGAATAAGCAGCGCTAAATTGAGCAAGTTACGAAACCTTGAAGGTTTGGATAAATAAAATTTATAAACAGATGAAATTGATCTATTTAAAATTATGGGTTTTAATCACCAGATCAATAAGATTTTTAGCAGTCACTCTAGCAAGCTTCTTAGCACTTTCAAGTTCTCAATATCTTCAAGTTGTTCTTTCCCTTTAGGCGTTTCCAGAATTTTGGGAATATGCGTAAGACGGGAATCGTTCATTATGTTTCTGAATCCTTCAAGTCCAATAAATCCTTTCCCAATATGTTCGTGTCTATCAACTCTGCTGCCTAATTCCTTTTTGCTGTCGTTCATATGAAAGCACTTCAATCTATCCAGTCCAATAATATCATTAAAATCTTTTATCACTTTATCATATTCTGTTTTATCTTTAATATTGTATCCGGCTGCAAAGATGTGAGCGGTGTCAATACAAGCTGTCATCCGATCTGATTCATCAACAAGTTCAATTATTTTTGCAATATGCTCAAAGCGGTAACCCAAGCTTGTCCCTTGCCCGGCTGTCAGTTCAAGCATACTGCTAACTTTGAAACCTTTCGTTTTTTGATGAGCAATATTCAACGATTCCGCAATTATTTTAATAGCTTCATCTTCACCCTGCCCGCCGTGTGCTCCAGGATGAAAATTCAAATATTCAATTCCAAGAGCCTCACATCTTTCTAACTCATCAACAAAAGATTCACGAGACTTTTTCAAATTATTTTCGTCTTTTGCACAGAGATTGATCAGGTAT
>QILJ01000022.1 GCA_003233295.1 Ignavibacteria bacterium
TGGGATATTTTTAGGATATGCTATAGGGAGTGTTGTAATAGGCATCCTGGCCACCTTCCTGGGATTTAGCTTAATGCGCTGGTTGATTTGAGGAGGGGGGGGTAGTTAAAAGTCCTGGTGAAAAACTGTTTTTTATGCATTTGTACTTGGTACAGGAATTATGGAAGATAATGCAAGTATTAGCGACTAAAAAAATTAGGAAGGGGAAGAAATAGATATATGGCAATCACCTCTGTTACCTTTAAAAAGACTTCTAACATTTTTATTAATGCCGGTATAGTTGGCTTGGTACAATACCTTGAAAAATACAAAATAGCATTTCCAGAACAATCTCGTTGACAAATAGTAAGACCAACAAACGCCCTTTTATCAATTTTAGCGTTCTTCAGGGAGGAGTTTGCCTGAACTATGATATGATAGAGCAGATTGTTGAAAGCATTGATAAACTAGCCAGGCATTGATGAGGAGTCGGTGAGTTTCAAAATTTATCTCTGAAGCGAAAGAGAGTTAAACTCATTGCCAAAGTGTAGCAAAATTAAAAAAAACATTAAAGAGAGATAAATATTACACGCGTAAGGGCTTTCGATAGTTTTTAAAATTTAGAAGAGACCTGTTTCCCTATATTGTTCACAATCATGTTGGCTCCTTAAATTTTACCCAGAAACTCGAATACATACGCATGTAAGAAATTTGTCAATAGTGCACTTCGAGGAAGTAAGAAAGTGATAATTTCTTTTATGGATACAGACAATACATCTGGCACCATAATCCGTTTACAACCTTTTGAAATTAACAAGCGTCTATTAAGTACACGCGAACTTAACTATTCTCAAGCTATGGGAATTTTTAAAATTACCTTATTTACGATTTCACCGCTGCTGTTTGCTTTTAGCTGTACGAATGAATCCGAGGATGCAAATCTACTAAGTAATCAATTCTTAGAAATAGAAATTACTACGTCATGTACTTTCAATCCTGAGCGAAAAACAGTCGATTCCTATGACAACGAAAAAGGAGTAATTGAAACAGTTGAGTTAACCGCTACTAAGATAGTTGTTACTATTCGACCAGAACGGAAAAGCAGTAAAATGATAAGCGATATAACTGTCCCTTGTAACCTCCCTAATTACAATTTCAAGAAAGATCATGAGGTTATTTTTAGTGGCGCATTAAAAGAAACCTTTCCTACAGAAAACATCATAGGCCTGTCCCTTGAACTTACATCTCTTAAATTAAGAGCCGACGAATGATCATTCTCAACCAAACTTATTCCAGCCATGAAAAAGGTATACATTTTACTAACTCTTGTATTTACAATAAATGCTAGCCAAGTTGCAGCACAAAACAGATTTGTCGCAAAATCTGCAAAGATTAGCCAATCCGAGCGCTTAGAAATTCAAAAATCGCTTAAATCGCTTAAAGAGTACAGGAAGTATTGTACCTCCGGTTAACCCAGAATTGTCAATAGTATTTAATCATTAATGACGTATTCTATTTTGATCTGACCCCCTTGAAATCAGTAGCTCTACCTGGGAAATCCAGGTGAATAAATGACAGGGGTCGTAGTTTTATACAAAAAACAATTTAGTATTATTTACAACCTTATCACCGAAAAGCGTGTCAAATAAAGTATATAGACAACCATAATTTTAAGATCATGAAAGCCAGCACACTAATGTATTCTATGTTCATATTGGTAACAATGGGTTTTACAGCAGCCAGTTGTGAGGATCAATCTCCTGAATATGAGGAAGTTCAATTGACTGATAGTTGTAGCCTTAACTTAAAAAAAGAGGAAACTTTTACTAATGTACTTGGCACGGTAACCCAGACAGCATCTACAATAGGTACACCTTTTAAGATTTCTGGCGGTCCGGACAGCGGATGGTATGCAAGTGGTTCTTTAATGCCTTGTAACTTGCCGGCAGAATTAGAGGTTGATGGTTTGAAAATAATGTTCAGCGGATATTTGTATGAAGACATACCTGGTACGGATACATTCGGTCCACCATTCGAGTTTACGCAAATAAAAGTAAGCACAAAATATGATAACACTCCATAAACATCAGTTTTAAAACATTTTAAAACCTTTAGACTAACCGGCTATGAACAAACATTATTCAGGGGTGCTATGCGCATTCCTTCTTATCTGCAATCCCCTTTTATTAAAAGCCCAAAATGAATTTGCCTCGACTCTGTCATCGTTAGCGGATGAGGATCACAAAGAGGTGGAAAAATCATTGAAGCAATTTGAGGTATTTACCATTGACAACAGCGGGATCAATTCCATTGCTAAATCCAAAAAGGAAGGGATATCCTTTAATTTGAATATAAACGGAAAATTTCACTGGAACGTGATTTTAGAAGAAAACGAAATTAGGGCCTCTGATTACAAGTCTTATGTTACTACCGATGAAGGCATGATTGAAGAGCCTTTTGTCCGTTGTCAAACTTATAAAGGGTATGCTAACGGAGATCAAAACCAGAAAATAAGACTTTCAATCAGTGAGAATTATTTTAGCGGATTTATTAGGGATAAAGAAAATAACTATATTTTTGTCCAGCCCCTGTCTAAATTCACAAAGAAAGCTGGTCATTCAAAAACATTTATAGCCTATAAACAATCCGATATAAAGGATTATCCAAAAATAGTCTGTGGTGTTGCCGATTTGGAGAAGAATAATAAACATCTTAATGAGGCAGAAAATATTAACGCTCAATCTCAAATGTGCAAAGTATAGGACCGGAGCCCAACTACATTATGGAATTAGCTACCGATGCGGACTTTGAATGGTTCGATACTTTTGGGGCTAATTCCAACCAGCAAATATTAGGACTCATTAATCAACTCGAAGGCGTGTATGAGGATTCCTGGAATGTTTATTTCCTCGTTGGATTCCAGAATGTATATACCACCGCTAATGATCCATATACTGAGTTTGATGCCA